>PXDR01000017.1 GCA_003566335.1 Cyanobacteria bacterium T3Sed10_344R1 | reverse complement strand
GAACTTGTGCCCACGTCTCCCAGCGACCTCGTGGGCTTTCACCAACTCGGCCACAGCCAGCTCCAGGACTTGATTGCTGCTAAGGCTTAGCCGGTCAAAGCCTTATGGAACGGTGCGTTACGGCTGCGCCTAACAGCACCCTACCCCCTATTCCCGATCTATTACCCAGCCTTGTTTCGCCCATCGTCAATTCCAATGGACGCAGACCCGGTAAAGTCCCCAGCGCAACGGATAATGGGACTGACGGGATGACCGAGCCAGCCCAACTGCGGCGGCGGTCTATCCCCTGATCCCTGCATTCCCTGGCTATGACTTATTACGTTTCTCCTCGGTTTCTCAATCGGCTGGCGGTTCACATCACCAAGAACTACCTGGACTTACCCCAGGTGAAGCTGCCGCTGATTTTGGGGGTGCATGGTCGCAAGGGGGAAGGCAAGACCTTTCAATGCGAGCTGGTCTACGAGCGCATGGGCGTGGAGGTGGTTCACATCTCCGGCGGAGAGCTGGAAAGTCCCGATGCGGGAGATCCAGCCCGGTTGATTCGGCTGCGCTACCGGGAGGCAGCGGAGCTGGTGCGGGTGCGGGGCAAAATGGCGGTGTTGATGATCAATGACCTAGATGCTGGGGCCGGGCGGTTCGATGCCTTGACCCAGTACACGGTCAACACCCAGCTAGTGAACAACACCCTGATGAACATTGCCGACAACCCCACCAATGTTCAGCTGCCCGGCAGCTACGATGAAACGCCCCTGCAACGGGTGCCGATTGTGGTGACGGGGAACGACTTCGCCACCCTCTATGCCCCCTTGGTGCGGGATGGCCGCATGGAGAAGTTTTACTGGGAGCCTGACCGAGCTGACCGGATTGGCGTGGTGGCTGGAATTTTTGCCCCCGATAACCTGGGCGAGTCGGCGGCAGCCCAACTGGTGGATCACTTCCCCGATCAGGCGATCGACTTTTTTGGGGCGATTCGCTCTCGGATTTATGACGAACAGGTGCAGGACTTTATCCATCGCGTCGGCATTGACCAAGTGGCTCGCCAAGTGGTGAATACCAAAACGCCGCCCCAGTTTCGTCGGCCTAACTTTGCCCTGGATCACCTGTTTGCGGTGGGGCAAGACCTGGTGCGAGAACAAAACCGAGTGCGGGATATGCAGTTGGGCCGTCAGTATAATCAGGCGCTGCAATATCAGGGTCATCCAAATCAGAGCCCCCCGACCCCAATGGCTCCCCCCGCGTCGCCCCAGGCCCAGCCGAACCCCAATACCAATGGCAGTTCGGCTCAGCCCAGCTCGTCATCCCAGTTTTACCGCCCCTACCAGCCGGGAGTAGCTGAAGGCAAGGCTGACGCGGCGACCTTGACGGATCAGCGCTCCCCGTCTGCCCTGCCTGGGGCTGTTGTCGATCAGGTGCAGGGACTCTTATCTCAAGGCTATCGAGTTGGCATGGAGTATGTAGATGCCCGCCGCTTTCGGACAAATTCCTGGAAGAGCTGTGCTCCAGTGCAGACGACGGATTCTAGAGCTGCGATCGCAGCTCTAGAACAATGCCTGGGCGAGCATCCCCAAGACTATGTGCGGCTGATTGGCATTGACCCCAAGAACAAGCGCCGGGTCAGCGAAGAAATTATCCAGCGCCCGTAACCTACGAGTCTTGCAATTAGGACTGATTCTGTCGCTACTCTTCCCAAAGCCGGGGGCCGGTGTACTGCTGAATCGGGCCGTTGTAGTCCACGGAAATCTGCCAGGGCCGCTGACGACCATCCACAGTGATCAGGGTGACTACGGAATAGTTCCCTTGGCTCACCTCCACAGGACTGCCGCCTCGAAAGGCTAACTGCCAGCGGTTAGGCTCTAGCTCCACACAGGGCATTTCTAGCACTGTGCCGTGCATGGATGATTCTGCGCGGTACAGCCCAAGGCCGCCATTCTCGCTCTGAGCCGTTTGGCGAGACAGGTTGCGCAGCCGGATGAGATCCAGTTGTCGGCCAAACCGAGCCGGGTCGGGTTCACAGGCGGCAGGGAACGCCTCAGCCCCATTTTCAGACTCTGTGGGTAGTTGGGCCATGGCTGGAGCTAGCCCCAGGGCTAAGGTCAATGCCGCTGGTAGGGCTAGGACAAAGCGAAATCGACGCAGGGTGGGCAGGTAATTAGTCATCGGAATATCCTCGTGGGGTTAGGGTGAAAGCAGAGTGGGGAATGCAGCGGAGCGGCTGATGGGGAGACCTGTATAGACGGACTTGCCTAGCCCAGGGTTTCAACGCCTTGGCTACAATGACCGCTATTTCGATCCTTGCACCGAAATTCCTAAACTGACCGCCCCACTCAGTGATCCACCACAATCACCGGAATCGGACTCATCTCCAATACTGCCTGGGACACTGACCCCACTAAAACAGTTTGCCAAGGCTGATGGCCTCGCTTGCCCATCACCACGTCGCTCACCTGGCGGGCTTGGGCCACCCGGACGATTTCCTCCGGCACGGCTCCGGGCTGGCTGATGAACTCGTAGCGAATATCGGCCAAAATCTGACGGCTCTGCTGCCGCAGATCTTCAGTCGCAGCAGCATCCCCCATCACATCCACATACAGCACCACCACCTTGCCGTTGCTGCGGCGGGCCAGGTCTGCGGCCTTGGTCAGTACCCGAGGGGCTAAGGGGGAAGTATCTACCGCCGCCAGAAACACAGGCTGTCCAGTTACGGCTACTTTAGTCGGATCTACGTCTCCTTTTTCCAGCAACTTGGGGGCCAGCACCTGGGTTGACCAAGCACCTAGGGGGGCGGTGGTGAGGATGGATAGGGCTGCGATCGCAAGCATAATTTCCCCCCCTTCAATCCCCGCCGCCAAAGGCAACGCCCCAATCGCCGCCTGAACTGTCGCCTTAGCCATATTCCCGGGCAGCAAAAATGCCCGTTCTCGCCAAGTCCAGTTACTGCCCCAGGTGGATAGCGCCCAGCCGATGCCCCGCCCCACCCCTAAGCCCACAGCCAGCAGCACCAGTCCCGGCAGAAGTACCTCCCCCAACGCCTGAAGCTGAATACTGGTGCCCAGCAGCACAAACAGCACCACCTCCGCCACCGCCCACAGCCCGTCAAAGCCGCCGCGAATTAGCCGAGCCAGAGGCGCATCTAGCTCAATCAAAAAGAACCCCATCGCCATCACCGCCAGGTAGCCCGAGTAGTAGGGAAACACCTGGGGAAAGATCACTAAAAAGAGGGCCACGCTAGCAGCAATGATCAAGTCCTGAACCAAGGTGCGCGTCCAGGTTTGCTTCACCAGCAGCAGCACCAGTAGCTTGGCCCCCAGCCATCCAGCCACCAGCCCCAGGCCAATCTCCATCACCACCTGAAACGGCAGCACTTGCAGCGGCGACAGACTCAACCCACCGGGCAGGGTCAGCGTTTCTCCGCCCTCCTGACCCAGAAAATTTAGCAGCAGGCCAAACACCAGCAGCAACAGCACATCCGACAATGCGCTGCCGGTCAAAATCGCGTCGGGGATCCCCTTAGCCACCCCCCAACCCTGACTCTTCAGCCGCAGCATCCCCGGCACAATCACTGCTGGCGACTCTGCCCCCACCACACAGCCCAGCAGCAGCCCGGTCATAAAGTCAAAGTTGAACAGCACCATAGCTGTCAACGCCACCACCAGCACCTCAAAAGAAGCGGGTAAAACGCCCAGCCGCAGCGCCACCGTTCCCTGCTGAGCTAACTTCTCCCGATCTAGCCCCAGCCCCGCCTTCATCAAAATAATCATCACGGCCACCAGCCGCAGATCGTCAGCCGCGTCGAGAACGGAGCTATCAATCAAATCTGCAAGCTGCGGCCCCAGGACAATCCCCGCCAAAATCATGCCAATCAGCGGCGGTGCCCCCAGCCGCAGCGCCACCTGCCCAGCAAAGAAGCCAATGACTAAAATCAACAGGGCGCTGGCTAACATAGTGCAGGTTATTGCCTCTGAATTCTGAATGTTAAATGGGGCAATTGTTTATCCCCCAGCCAAGTTCCTAAAGCGAGTGAATTCAGGTTCAAACAACAATTTAATTGTGCCTGTTGGCCCGTTCCGGTGCTTCGCCACAATGATTTCAGCAATTCCTCGATCTGGTGTATCAGGATCATAATACTCTTCCCGATACAGCATCATAATTAAGTCTGCATCCTGCTCGATCGAGCCAGATTCACGTAAATCGCTCATCATGGGACGCTTGTTGGTTCGGGATTCAACGCCTCGACTTAGCTGGGATAGGGCAATAATTGGTACGTTTAGCTCTCTTCCCAGTCCTTTTAAGGCACGGGTGATTTTAGACAGCTCTTGCACCCGATTATCGCCACCGCCTTCCATTAACTGTAGGTAGTCAATTAAAATTAAGCCCAAAGCACCGCCCTGCTCGGCCTGGAGGCGGCGGGCTTTGGAGCGCATTTCAGTTACAGAAATGTTGGGGGTATCATCAATAAAAACCGGCAGTTGCGAGAGTGCGCTGATGCCATAGCCCAACGCTTCCCATTCATGTTGAGCAATCCGGCCTGCTCGCAGCCGACCGCTTTCAATTTGCACTTCACTAGATAGCAGTCGATAAACTAACTGCGCCTTAGACATCTCTAGGCTAAAGATCGCCACCGGCAGCTTTTCCATCACTGCAATATTGCGAGCAATGTTTAGAACAAAGCTAGTGTTATGAACGCAGATGTCATTGGCAATAAAGTTATGGGTGTCGGGAATTGTCAAGTCATAGACCTGTTTCTGGCCCTGAAACTCGATCTCAACGATTTCATCCCAATACACATCACTTTTAGCAAGCTGCTGGAGTTCCGGTTCACCTAGGGCGGTAGCGAACACAGACGATCGAGCCCTAGAGAGCGATCGCACGTTCACATGTAAATTACTGACGTTGGCAAACCCCGCTCGACGGCCTAAAGATTGCCAGCTTTCCTGGCCTTTGGCTGTCTGTAGCGCTGGCCAGATGTCCACCGGGATCAGGTCACAGTTCGTGTGGGCGGTGCGTTGTTCCAAGGCTGACAGCACCTTGGCTAAGGCGGCTTCTTTACTGAAAATGCCGATTTCCTGGGCAAAAGTCCGAATCGAAGCGGCGTCCGTAATATCGAGTTGATAGGCTGGACGGCGTTGGCCTTGATAGCTGACCGAGCGAGATTTCAAGCGGCCAATAATGCCAAAGCGCAGCAGCAAATGCTGCACCTGTCGCACCAGTTTTTCGCTCACCGATGCAAAGCCAAGCTGCGCTTGTCCTGTGGCTAACACCGTTGCCCAGCCATCGGTTGCGAATAGACGATTTAAGAAGATAGCCAGTTGCGATCGCACCAACCGAAACACACAGTCCGGTACCGACTTATCAGGGACGGCTTGTTGTGCAAGCTGTTGAATCTGACCTGAAATAAGACTGTCCCGGCCAAACACCGGAAGACGGCGCGGTACGGCAATCTTCTGGCCTACCGCTAGTTCGGCGAGAGGTCGCCAGCCTTTAAGGGTCAAAAATGGATGGCTGAGAGTAGTTTCAATCTTGCGGCCCAATCGGGTCTTAACCTGATAAACCGGCTTGAAGCCATCGTCCACATAGGCACTGGGCTGAGTCAAGGCCAACCGCCAGTCTGGACGCAGCGTTAGCAGGGTTGCGCGCTGTCGCCGATAGAGTTCAGCGATAGTCTGGACGCTGCCGTCAGCCAGCACAATTTCAGAATCATGGCTGAGGCATTTCCCCATGGCCGGACGCCCAGCGGCGATGATCAGGTCAGAGCGCTGGAAGCCTTGGGTCATGGCATCTAGGTCATAGAAGCCGCAAGCAACCCCAGGGAGCACCATGCCCAGGGAGCGTTGTTCGATGTCGGAGAAGGTTTCAGTGAGGATGTCGGCGGTGGCAGTGAGTCCGGCCTGGGGCCGATCTTGGGTGATGCCAAATAGCTTTTGCTCGGACTGATCCAGGACTTCTGCTAAGGGGGCACTAGTCTCATAGCCCAACTGCGAGATTTCGCCCCCGGTCTGGATCAGCTTGCGCCGGGTGTACTTGTCCATCACCAGGCTGGCGTACTGGTCGATGTTGGCAGCGCTGAGGGTGCGATCGACCAGTTGGGCCAAGCGAGTTTGGCCGCCGATTTTTTCTAGCTCATCGTGATCCTTTAACCAAGCAGTCAAGGTCATCAGGTCAGTCGGTTGCCCCTGAGCCTGCAGGCTAATTGCGGCCTTATACAGGGTGCGGTGGGCACTGATGTAAAAGGCATCGGGCTGCAAAAGCTCCATCACCCGGCCCAGGGCTTCGGGGTCGAGCAGGATGCCGCCCAAGATAGCTTCTTCGGCTTCAATATTTTGGGGCGGCAGTCGATCGAGGGCTTCAAATTTGAAGTTCTGCACCATGGCCGGGGCACCGCCAGTGAAAGGTAAGCAATGAAAAAGGGCTGGGAAAATCCCTGCCCTTCACCATAACGAACGGTTGTCTCTCTACCCGCAAATCGCCGACGTTTCTTCGCGATTTGCTGGGGATTATTTCTAGAGATTCTCTACTGGGCAGCAACCCGCAGGTTGAGGACAGCGGTGACTTCAGCATGGAGCTTGACTTCAACCCGGTAGTCGCCCAAGTGATTGATGTCGGGCAGGCTGATTTCGCGGCGATCGACTTCTTTGCCTGTCATAGCTTGGATCACTTCAGCTACATCAGCCGAGGTGACGGTGCCGAAGATGGCCTCGTTTTCGCCCACGGGCTTCTTGACGGTGAAGAGTCCGATCGTGTCTAGGGCGGTCTTCATGGATTCAGCTTGCTGCTTGATCTCGATCAAGCGCTGCCGCTCTGCTTCCCGACGACGTTCGACTTGCTTCAGCAGACCGGGGGTGGTGCGTAGCGCGATGCCTTTGGGCAGCAGATAGTTACGGGCATAGCCCGGCGCTACTTCGACGAGGTCGCCATTTTTGCCCAGCTTACGCACGTCTTGATTGAGAACGACTTGTACTCGCTTTGCCATGATTTTCCAATAATGCCCGATTTACTATCCTACGCAGTTGGTTGCCGAAGCGCAAGCTTTTGGTGAGATCTTTCCAGTCGCTTTTTTTTGCCCCATGGCTATCCTTGACGAAGGATGAGCAGGTCAATTGTTGCCCCCAGAGTGGGGTGGATGACATCGCTGATACAGCAATTCTTAACCTAGCTTTATACTCTGTAAGCAGTACGTTCTTCTTCAGTCAGTTCCAAACAGCCGGATTCCAAACAGCATTCCAAACAGCCAGATCTCCCCCTGCCGTTCGCCCCGTTGAGTCTGTGGTTTCATCTACTGCTTATCTGTTGATTTCCCACGGTAGCCGCGACCCCCGACCTCAAGCGGCTATGCACCAGTTGGCCCAACTGGTGCGAGAGCGGCTGCAGCCTGACCTCAGTCCAGATTCCGCTCCGGTTCCTGGCAAGAAAGATCCAATTCGGCGTTATCAGGCATGGGTCAGCCCTAACTTTCGCCGATGGCATCCCAAAGCAGAGTTCAAAGGTGCCGACCTAGAGGTCGCAGCGTCTGGGGTTGACGCACCGACGGTTACGGCTCCGTCAATGAAAGCCGCTTCAATGCCGCCCCTGGTGGGGACAGCTAATTTAGAGCTAGGCCCCTGCCCACTCCATCAGCAGATTGTTGAATTTACCCTGCGCGCTAAGGCTGCTGGGGTGAACCAAGTCAAGCTGGTGCCGATGTTTTTACTGCGAGGGGTTCATGTGATGGAAGACTTGCCTGCGGAGGTGACTGAAGCGCGATCGCATCTAGCTGATGCAGCTGAAGTCACCCTGTGTCACCATCTAGGCAGCCATCCTGGACTCTATCGGGTGATGGCTGAGCGGCTGTCGAATGCTGAGGCTGACATGGGCATAATAGTGGCCCACGGCAGTCGTCGCCCTGGGGGCAATAAGGCGGTGGAAGCAACGGCTGAAAAGCTTGGGGCTGCTGTGGCCTATTGGTCGGTGCCGCCAGATTTAGAAACCCAGGTGGTGCAATTAATGCAGCGAGGGGTACAGCGCCTGACCATCCTGCCCTACTTCCTCTTTGCTGGCGGGATTACCGACGCGATTATTCACCGGACAGAGGAACTGGCAGAGCGGTTTCCCAGTATGGGCATCCGGCTGATGCCGCCTTTGGGCACGTCCTCAACCCTGGCGGATCTGGTGGTGGAGTTGGCCCTAGACCAGCCAGATGTGGCTTAAGCACCGCCCAGCGGTAAGGAGAACAAACCCATGACGGGGAAGGTGTATTTGGTGGGGGCTGGCCCAGGAGATCCGGGCTTAATGACCCTGAAGGGAAAAACGTTG
>PXDR01000194.1 GCA_003566335.1 Cyanobacteria bacterium T3Sed10_344R1 | reverse complement strand
TGGTACTGGACATCGCCCCCAGCCAGATCCACCGCACAGACATAGTCGGGATACTGGGCCGCTAAATCCACAATCGCCCGGTTGACCTCATGGGGCAGCCGAGAGTGCATACAGAGAATCTGCCGGGTAATCACCGGATATTCTGTTTGCTGGCTAGCCCGACCCACGATTTCCACAATCTTGGCCATTTGCTCAATCCGCTGATTTTGAGGCAAATGCTCGGGGGTGCGGAGGTAGGGGGTATAGCGCAGTTCTAGGTAGGCCAGATTCTCAAAAATATACGCGCCGCGAATCAGCCGATAGATAAAGTACGGCAGGGCTTCTTCGGTCTGGACGCTTTCGACTAGGGTATGCAGCTCTAGATATTCCGCCAGGGTATTGCGAGGACGGGTGTAAAAGTCCTCAAAGGCGGGATAGTGGTCAAACTGGCCCGAAATGTCCGGACGATTGCGCTCAAAGTAGCGCCAGAGAATTCGGGGTACGACAGATCCGCCAAGGTGGCGATGTAGTTCGGCATAGAGACTCATGACTAACTCCTAAAGCTAGGGAAAAATAAAACTAGGAACAAAGAATCTGGGAACCAACCGGAACCCCAAGCACTGAAAATTCAAGACCGAAACCTAAAGACTGAATCCTGAAGACCGGAACCTAAAAACAAGCGGAAAGCCCCAGCAAACTCGGTCAAGCGAAAGGCTATGTAGGGGGGCAAGAGGGGAGCAGGCCGACGCGCAGCACGGGCAGACGGCAGGCAAAAAGTTAAAAAGTGTAAAGAATGAATAGTCTTGTTGTAACTAATTTGAGCTAGATATGGGGGAAGTCGCCAGTCAAGACAACCCCGGTCAGGCCGCTCAGTTAGGGGTGATGCTGGCTGACTCAGGCTGCGATCGCAGCTCCAAATTCCCCCAGATCCCAGCAGATCAGGGCTAAGGACACCTTGCAAATTTCAAGTTGACAGGGTAAACATGCGCTGCTCATAATGGAAATTTGTGTGAACTTTAGCACCTGAATTCCCTTGGCAAACGTTGTAGTCATTGGTGCCCAATGGGGTGATGAAGGCAAAGGAAAAATCACTGACCTGCTGAGCCGGTCGGCTGATGTTGTCGTTCGTTATCAAGGCGGAGTAAACGCTGGCCACACCGTGGTCGTGAAAGATCAAACCTTCAAACTCCACCTCATCCCTTCTGGCATCCTCTATCCAGCAACTCAGTGCGTCATTGGCAGCGGCACTGTCATTGATCCAAAAGCCCTAATTGCTGAGTTAGACAAGCTCAAAACCCTGAATGTTTCGGCAGACAACCTCAAAATCTCCGAAACCGCCCACGTCACCATGCCGTACCACCGCATGATTGACCAAGCCGCCGAAGAGCGACGGGGCACCCACAAAATCGGCACCACCAAGCGGGGGATTGGCCCCACCTATGCCGATAAGTCGGAACGCACCGGCTTACGGGTGATCGACCTGATGGATCTCAAGAGCTTTCGGGAAAACCTGGAGTGGACAATCGCTAACAAAAACGTTGTCCTAGAGCGACTCTACGATTTGCCGCCCCTGGATCCTCAGGCGGTGTTTGACGAATATGCCCAGTATGCCGAGCGGCTGCGGCCCCACGTCATCGACAGCTCCCTGGCCATTTACCAAGCGGTTCAACAGCGCAAAAATATTTTGTTCGAGGGCGCTCAGGGTACTCTGCTCGACCTTGACCACGGCACCTATCCCTACGTCACCTCCTCCAACCCGGTGGCCGGGGGAGCCTGCATTGGCTCTGGGGTTGGCCCCACCATGATTGACCGGGTAATTGGCGTGGCCAAAGCCTACACCACCCGCGTCGGCGAAGGGCCGTTCCCCACCGAACTCTCGGGGGAAATTGGTCAGCATCTTTGCGATCGCGGGGCCGAATTTGGCACCACCACAGGTCGCCAGCGCCGCTGTGGTTGGTTTGATGCCGTGATTGGCCGCTACGCCGTGCGAATCAACGGCCTCGACTGCCTCGCCATCACCAAGTTAGACGTACTAGACGAAGTAGACGAAATCCAGGTCTGCGTCGCCTATGACCTCAACGGCAAGGAGTGCCACGAACTACCCGGCAGTGCCGAATTGTTTGGCCAATGCAAGCCAATCTACAAAACCCTGCCCGGTTGGAAGCAGTCCACGGCAGAATGTCGTACCCTAGAGGATCTGCCCAAACAAGCCCTGGCCTACCTCAAGTTCCTCGCCGAACTGATGGAAGTGCCCATCGCCATTGTGTCCCTAGGGGCCAGCCGCGACCAGACTATCATCGTAGAAGACCCGATCCACGGGCCTAAGCGAGCGCTGCTCTACGAAAACGGCAGTCAGTCCCAGGTTGCTTAGGCGACTGAGGCCACCTCAAGGTTTGACCGTTTCTATCCCTCTCTTTTTTCTGACTTCAGCGAGACTCCTATGGAACTGACGATTGAATGCAAGACCCGCACAGCGGATCAAAAGCCCAAAGCCCTGCGCCGCGAAGGGCGGATGCCTGCGGTGCTTTACGGCCACAACGGGTCGGACTCGGTAGCCCTATCCCTCGATGCCCACGAAGCTCAGCTTTTAGTAGGCCGGGCGTCTGAGAACAATACACTGATTACCGTCAAAGTGCCCGACATGCCCTGGAGCGGTAAAGCACTGCTGCGGGAAGTCCAGGCCCATCCCTGGAAAAAAGCGGTTTACCACCTCAGCTTTTTCTCGGTGGCTAGCCAGTCTGAGCTAGAAGTGACCGTCCCCCTCAACTTTGTTGGCGAAGCCTACGGCGTTGACCAAGAAGGCGGCGTCCTCGATACAGTGATGACAGAAATGTCGGTGAAGTGCGCCCCTAACGACATTCCTGAAGTGCTCGACATTGATGTGTCTGAGCTCAAGCTCGGCGATGCGCTGCACGTGGGAGAGCTGAAGCTGCCTGCCGGTGTGGTTGCGGTAGCTGAAGCTGAGAAAGTTGTGGTGTCAGTCCTACAGCCTCGGATGCCTGGCGGCAGCGAGTCTGAAGAGACCTCTGAAACCGCAGCCGTGCTGGATGCAGTGGGCTACGGTAGCGAGGCTGAATAGGCGATCGCACTTCATTCACCCTCACCCAGCCTACGACCTAATTAGCAGCGTTCTGAGCCCGGCTTAGCGGGCTTGAGCTATGAGCCTGGGGATACTCCCCAGGCAGCCCCAAACGCCCAGAAATTAATTTGCTTCGGCGTTTTGGCTGTGATACATTTAAATACTGTTCGGACGTATAGCTCAGTTGGTTAGAGCACCACGTTGACATCGTGGGGGTCACTGGTTCGAGTCCAGTTACGTCCATTTAGCCCCGAAACAGGTTCCCCAGCAGACGCGTCGCCACAGGCAGCGCACTTTGTCCGGCCATCGGGCATCGACAGTCTGGTGGGCGATCGTCAATTTAATGCGTAAATTAATGCGCTAAACGCGTAAAACGCGTTTTCAGCCGGGGCTTACGCGATTATTTACGCGATTGTGTAGTACACACTTCTTCCTCGGCCATGCAGCTGCAACTTGCCCTCTTTCTGCAAACGGCGGAGAAGATTGCTGGCTTGGGAACTAGAGAAGCCATTCCCTCTCCATGCCTCTACAAAACCCTATCGAAATCGACTCGGCTTCGTAGCAACTCCGTAATCCCCTAATCTTGCCGTAACCCGTATGTCATCTGTGCTAGACCTACTCTTCGATGGTGCCAATTTGTTTGTGCTGCCCTTTTGGACCTTGATGGTCGTGGTGCCTCAGTGGCAAGGTACGCAGAAAATCATGGGGTCGCCTTGGCAGTTTGCGGCCTTGGCAGGAATCTATCTGTACCTGTTCGTGACGGTGGATAGCGGGACGGCGGCAGCGTTCTCTGATCCGCAGCTGAGTTTGACGACCCTGGCAGGACTCTTTTCCCAGCCCCACATCATGGCGACGGGCTGGGTGCATTTTCTAGTGATGGACTTATTTGTGGGCCGCTGGGTTTATTTCCGGGGGATAGAGCATAAGATTTTTACCCGCCATTCCCTGGTGCTGTGTTTGTTTGCCGGGCCGCTGGGACTGCTGAGCCACTTCGTCACCCAAGGGATTGTGCAATGGCGGCGATCGCAGACAGCAATGGTTCAAGAGGGAGAAGGCGCGTAGGGCAACACGGTAAACCGTCAGGAGACTAGAATCAGCCTCGGACTAGATTCAGAGGACAGGACATCCCAGGCACCACCAGCGGTTTCTTCGAGGTATTTAAGCCATGAACCGCTCAAAGATTCTGAAACCATTGCTTATCAACAGTAACTTTCTCTATCATTTCGGTTTTGATACCAAGACCGAATTCCTTGAGCTTCTCTGCAAGGTGTTCACCATCTACTAGATCAATCGGTGGAGCACCGTCGCGGGTTGCTTCCTTAATGGCTGCCGGAGTAAAGGTGCCGGTGGTGATGAAAAGACCTTTGTCGGCACGGCCTACCATTGCGCCCCTAAAGTCGCGAATGTCTCCTGCCGAGACTGATCCCTGGTATTTTTTGCACTGGAAAATGACGTGAAAACTCATGAATCCATGGATTCTGGCAATCCCTTTGCCATCGATGCCTCCATCGCCAGTCCTGCCCGTAACCTCGACCTGGACAAATCCCGACTCCCTTAGCAATCGCTGGGTCAGCCGTTCAAAGGCGTCGGGGGCGATCTCCTTGATGAGTAGATGGTAAAGGTCTTCTTGCCAGGATTCACTATCAACCCCACCTTCATCTGCCAGCTCGATTGCATCTTCACGACTGGTTTTGAATAGTTTCTTTCGAGAGGCTTCCTTATCAGCCTCTCGAACCGCTTTCACAACGTCTTTCGGATTGACCTTTCGTTTCTCACGTGCAAGAGGAGACAGAGCCCAAACACCACGAGTTGAGTTTTCTAGAAAACCATACTTTTTTAGATAGGTTCGAGCCCATGCCATTCTGTAACCGATCTCGGTCAGGTTGCTCTTCTCTGGATTATGAGGAAGTGAGGCCAACTCGTCATCGATGTTCTGCATTTCGACGACCTTCTCGTAGATCTCATCAATTGAGCCAGATCCCCCGAGCTCGAACAATGCTTCCAGTAGCGGATTCATCAATGAGTCGAACGTCAGCATCGAATCTGGCATTTGTATTCCTTTCGTTGGCCTAATATCAAAAGTGCAAGATAAGTCTATAGCGACCCGGCCTGACCATTGAACAAGATGCCGCCTGGAAGCCTTGCCCAGCAAGGTTTGCTCATTTCAAAAATCAGATTTGATCGCTATAGCTCTGGGCGTATTATCCATCAATTTTGAGGGTTAAGCCTGGGATCTAGGGGGTTATTCGTCACTTTGGACGGATCAGCTCCTGGATTGAGGTGTTATCCGCCAAGAGATGATGACTCAACTACAGCCGAATGGCTTGCTTGAACGGGTCAGGCAGGCTATTCGGACAAGATATTTCAGCCTCAAGATTGAGCAATCCGGTTTCTCTAGCTTAAGTAGACCAGATTGCTCTACGACAACCTGTTTTGACCCTAATTCAGCGGGACGCGGCGGATTAGCACGGTGACCACTTCGCCGGGTTTGCCCGTGGGCTGGGGTTTACACCAGTCATTGGGTTCGGCGTAGCCGCGATGGTGCAGGTTGCTGATGGTCAGACGGATGGCCGGTTCGGGGCCAAACAGCACCATGCGAATCTCGGGGGAGCGATCGGGTTCTTGTGGGGGTGGCGTTGGGGGAAAACCGCCGCCGGAACTGCCGCCGGAACCATCGCCAAATTGGGAGGTGCTGAAAGAGTTGGGAATGAACATGGTTTGGGTCTCCATTTAGGACAAGAGAAAACCCAGAAACCAAAAACCCAGCGCCCCATCTAAGTGCTGATTTGCCAGTATTTTTAGGCAGGTTCAGCAGTGCTGTCAGGGGGCCGGGTTAAACTAACGCCAGCCACCAGATAGCTCGGATATCTGGGGGTGATTGCTGCCTGATGGTGCGCTTACACCGTCGGGCAGTTGCCGAATTTTTAGCGTCTAGGGACTACACGGAATTACACAACCTGGCGAGACAACTACATACACAAACAACAAACAAAGATGGCCGCAATTAGCCATCTATGACCAGCAATTTTAATCACCGCCTTGGCCGACGTCAACCCCAACTGGCCCCAGTTCGCCTCGCCCTAGCGCTTGCCCCGCCGCCGAGACCGTCGGTGAGATCGACGCCGAGACGATCGCCGCAATCCCCAAGGGGGCAGGGGGCGCTCAAGGTTGTATCGCGGCTGGGGCAGGGTGATGTCGTAGTGCAGGGAGACAATCCGCAACCCCGCCGCCGTCACAAACCCCAGCACCGACGCCGTGGCGTTGAGTCCCCCTAGCCTCAGAGCCAGAATGTAGACCCAAGCGCCGACAAAGGCACAGGTGGCATAGAGGCTGCTGGCGGTGCGAAAAATCCGGGGGATGTCCGCCAACAGCACGTCCCGCAACACCCCGCCAAAGACCCCAGTAATTACACCGATGATGGTGGCGGCAAAGTTGGGCAATCCCTGGGCGATCGCAAACGAGGTTCCCGACAAACTAAACAGAGCCAACCCCACCGCATCCACCCAATCGGACAGATAGCGAGCCCTGGGGCGCTCCGGCACCCAGCGCCAGGGGCAGTAGACAAACAGAACGGCCAAGCCAAAGATAATCACCGGATATTCGGGATGGCTAACCCAAAATAACGGTCGCCGGTTCAACAGCAGATCCCGCAAGGTGCCGCCACCGAAGGCCGTGACAAAGGCCAGGACATAGGTGCCGACAAAGTCGAGCTGGCGCTGGCGCGCCGCCAACATGCCCGAAAACGCCGCCACAATCACCGCACTGGCTTCAACCCCATAGAGCACCGTGCCGAACTGGGCTGCCGTCTCTGCGATCGCACTTTCCCAGCTCAGCAACGGCTCATTGAGCTGCGCCCCGACCATTTAGGTAATCACCGTGGGCTTGTCCCGGCCCGTCAATTCCTGGATTTTCGCCAGCTGATCCGCCAAGGTAATCAGCTCACCCAGGGCGACTTGAGGATCTTGGTCGTGTTTGGCCGGGTCGGCTTCATAGCTCTCCAGGTACAGCCGCAGGGTCGCCCCCTGGGTGCCCGTGCCCGACAGCCGGAAGACAATCCGAGAGCCATCGGTAAAGCCGATGCGCACCCCCTGTTTTTTGCTGACGCTGCCGTCCACCGGGTCGGTATAGCTAAAGTCGTCGGCATAGTCCACGGTGTAGCGGCCTAGGGTTTGCCCCGGCAGGCTAGGGAGCTGCGATCGCACCCCCTCAATCAACTGATTCGCCGCATCGGACGCCACCGCTTCGTAATCATGGCGGGAGTAATAGTTGCGGCCATAGGTGCGCCAGTGTTCCCGGACGATGTCTTCCACCGACTGCTGCCGCGCCGCCAAAATATTCAGCCAGAACAGCACCGCCCAGAGACCGTCTTTCTCTCGCACATGGTTTGAGCCCGTGCCAAAGCTTTCCTCACCGCAGAGGGTGGCTTTACCCGCATCCAGCAAATTGCCAAAGAACTTCCAGCCGGTAGGGGTTTCGTAGCAGTCAATCCCCAGAGCTGCCGCCACCCGATCCGGCGCTTGGCTGGTGGGCATAGAGCGGGCAATCCCGGCTAGGCCATCCCGATAGCCCGGAATCAGCTTGGCATTGGCCGCCATCACCGCCAGACTGTCGCTAGGAGTGACGAAAAATTTGCGACCCAAAATCATGTTGCGATCGCCATCCCCATCAGAGGCCGCACCAAAATCCGGGGCATTCTCGCCGAACAGCTTTTCTACCAGGTCATGGGCATAGACCAGGTTGGGGTCAGGGTGACCGCCGCCAAAATCTTCCAGGGGTTCACCATTCATCACCGTGCCCGCCGCCCCATTCAGCCGCCGCTCAAAAATCGCCTTGGCATAGGGGCCAGTCACCGCGTGCATCGAATCGACGCAGATTTTGAACTGGCTCGCCGTCAAGAACTGCTGAATTTGGCCAAAGTCAAAAATCGACTCCATCAGGGCGGCGTAGTCCGTCACCGAGTCAATCACCTCCACCTGGAGGGTCCCCAGTTGGCTCTTACCCTGGCGGTCGAGGTCGAGGTCGGCAGCCTCTAGAATTTTGTATTCCTGGATGGTCTTGCTGCGATCGTAAATGGCGTTGGTGATCCCTTCTGGGGCGGGGCCACCATTGCCGATGTTGTACTTAATGCCAAAATCCCCATTCGGGCCGCCCGGATTGTGGCTGGCCGAAAGAATGATGCCGCCAAACGCCTGATACTTGCGAATCAAACAAGAGACCGCCGGGGTGGATAAAATCCCGCCCTGACCCACCAGCACCCGGCCC
>PXDR01000059.1 GCA_003566335.1 Cyanobacteria bacterium T3Sed10_344R1 | reverse complement strand
CCCTGCTGGACTTGGTGGGGCTGGCCCACAGTGCCGCCCGCAAGAAGCAGTTGCGCCAGTATTCCAAGGGGATGCTGCAGCGGGTGGGCATGGCCCAAGCGTTGATTAATGATCCAGACGTGGTGTTTTTGGATGAGCCGATGTCGGGGCTTGACCCCATGGGCCGCTACCAGGTGCGTGAAATTATCCTCAACCTGAAGGCCCAAGGCAAAACGATTTTCTTTAATAGCCACGTCCTGTCTGATGTGGAAATGATTTGCGATCGGGTGGCTTTGCTGGATCAAGGGGAGTTGATTTGCGCCGGGAGCTTGGGGGAACTGCTGGGCACCCCCGATCGTTACCACGCTCGAGGCAAGGGGGGCAGCCTGGACGTGCTGAAGAAATGGATGAGCCACCTGGAATTTCAGGGCGGCTTCTGGCAGGGGTATCTGAATGGTGACCCTTATGACTTTCTCTCTAGCGTGCGGCTGATGGGCGGCAAAGTGGTGAGCCTACAGCTGAGTCGTCCTAGCCTGGAAGAGTTCTTTATGAGCCAAATCCGTCAGCGTCGTCAGGCAAATCAGGCGAGCGAGGCAAAGTCCTAGGCTGATAGCTCATTAGGCTGATAGCGCCAACAGAGTATGCTCGTATAGGACTTGTGGACTGAGAGCAGCCAATGGACTATCGGCAGGCAGGGGTAGATATCGAAGCCGGACGGGAATTTGTCCGATCCATCGGCGACTGGGTCAAACGTACTCAGCGGCCTGAAGTGCTCGGCAACCTCGGCGGCTTCAGCGGTTTGTTCGAGCTACCCACCGGCTATCACCAGCCGGTCTTGGTTTCTGGCACTGACGGCGTTGGCACTAAGCTCAAGCTGGCCCAACAGCTTAACCGCCACAACACCATCGGCATTGACCTGGTGGCCATGTGCGTCAACGATGTGCTGACCTCCGGGGCTGAACCCCTATTTTTCCTCGACTATCTAGCTACCGGCAAACTGGCTCCCGAGCAGTTGAACCAAGTGGTTGCCGGGATTAGCGAAGGCTGCGTCCAGTCTGGCTGCACCCTTCTGGGGGGCGAAACTGCTGAAATGCCGGGATTCTATCAGCCTGGGGAGTATGATCTGGCTGGATTTTGCGTTGGCGTGGTTGAAAAAGCGGCCATCCTCAACGGTAGCCAAGTGCAACTGGGCGATGTGGCCATCGGGCTGGCTAGCAGCGGTGTTCACAGCAATGGCTTTAGCCTGGTGCGACAAGTGCTCAAGGCGGCTCCCCGAGACAATGGCCAGACCGGCTATGACCTGAGTGAAACCCCTGACCTGCTTGGGGGCAAATCTTTGGGCGAGGCGCTGCTGGCCCCCACCCAGCTTTACGTCAAACCCATCCAGGCGGCTCAAAAAGCTGGAATTGACCTTCACGGCATGGCCCACATTACCGGCGGCGGCCTGCCCGAAAACCTCCCCCGCTGCCTTGGTCCCGGCCAAGCAGTGCAGCTTCAGGCGGAGGGCTGGCCGATTCCCCCCTTGTTTACCTGGTTGGCCCAGGCGGGGGAAATCCCTGAACCAGAAATGTTTAACACCTTTAACATGGGAGTTGGGTTTGTTGTGATTGTGCCCGCAGCCCAGGCCGCCCAGACTTGCGAGTGGTTGGGTGCCAACCACCTTCCAGCCCATGTGATTGGCGAGGTGGTGGCTGGTGACGGTACAGTGCTAGGTTTGCCAGCCTAGACCCTCTAGTTTTGATTGACTAGTTTTGATTGACTAGTTTGTTTAGACTAATTTGTTTAAACTAACCAGTTTTGACTGACCATTGGACTTGATTTAAGGAGCATTGTTTTGAAGAACGCCAACCCCCCTAGCCTCCAGCCAGCCTTTATTTCCTTTGTGCTGGTGCTGCTGGGGATTCTGGCTGCCAGCAGCTTTACCATCATCAACCCCGGTCAGGTCGGGGTGTTGAGCATTTTAGGTAAAGCCCAAGATGGCCCCCTATTAGAAGGGATCCACCTCAAGCCACCCTTTGTGTCTCGGGTGGATATCTATGACGTGACGGTGCAGAAGTTTGAGGTGCCCGCCCAAAGTTCGACCAAAGACTTGCAGGATCTCACCGCTAGCTTTGCGATTAACTTCCGGCTTGACCCGATCCAAATTGTCAAGATTCGTCGGGAGCAAGGCACGCTGCAAAATGTGGTAGCGAAAATTATTGCCCCCCAAACCCAGGAATCTTTCAAGATTGCGGCGGCTAAGCGCACGGTTGAACAAGCCATTACCCAACGCACCCTGTTGAAAGAAGATTTCGATATCGCCCTCAACAGTCGTCTGGAGAAGTACGGCATTATTGTGCTGGATACCAGCGTGGTTGACCTGGCCTTTTCCCCGGAATTTGCTCGGGCGGTTGAAGAGAAGCAAATCGCTGAACAGCGGGCACAGCGGGCAGTTTACATTGCTCAAGAAGCGGAGCAAGAGGCCCAAGCTGAGATTAACCGAGCTAAGGGTCGGGCCGAAGCCCAGCGCCTGATTGCTGAAACCCTAAAAGCCCAAGGGGGAGATTTGGTGCTGCAAAAAGAAGCGATCGAAGCTTGGGGTAAGGGCGGTGCCCAGATGCCTCGGGTTTTGGTGATGGATGGCGGCAACAAGTCAAGTGTGCCGTTCCTGTTTAATTTGGGAGAAGTCGGTTCCTAGACGGCTGAATTAATTCAGTTCGCCCAGTTTCGCCCATATTCCCGCAGTCACGCTGTTCTTTCGCCTCCAGAGTGAGGAAAGGGGCAGCGTGGTCTTCCTTTAAAGGGGTATCAACCCGTACAGTTAAGAGCAGCAATTAGTTGGCCGGAATGCCAACCAATTACGGGTTTATTGGTTTAGTCGCTGCGATCGCAGCAAAGAGCATCTGTATGACGTTAGAGGCATTGATTATTCAGGCCAGTCTCGGGGCTGGCTCAATTGTCCTGGCGGAATTAGTGCGGGATGTCTATCACATCTCTAGCCACCGATACGAACCGCTGAAGAAGCTGCACAACTGGCACCACCGGATTTATCGCCCGGATCTGACGGTAATTAATCAAGATACGTATCGTCAGGCCAACCTCTACAACGATTTGCCGGAGTCCCTGGTTATTATGGCGGTAGTGGCCCTAGTGGCCGGGATCACCGGTTGGGTAGGGCTGTGGTTGGGGGTGGTGTACGGCGGCGGCTTCCTGGTGGCGGCCCTGCTGAGATCCCAGGGATACTTACAGCACAGTGACCTCACCCATGCGCCTGGCCCCTTAACTGAGTTGCCGGGCCTGTGGCGGGTGAACCGCACCTATCACTGGCGACATCACTTTGATGATGTCAACGCCTATTACGCTGGACACTTTACGATTCTCGATAAGCTCGTGGGCACTAGCCTCTCGCTAAAAGGAAAAACTGTCGCCGTGTCTGGAGCCTCAGGCACGATGGGGCGGGCGCTGCTGGCTCAGCTACAGCGTCGGGGGGCTAAGCCTGTGGCCCTGACCACCTCGGCTGGGGCTGGGTTCGATCCAGCGGTGCGGGTGATTCAGTGGCAGCCAGGGGAAGAACACCAGTTGCGATCGCAGCTCAAGAAAATCGACATTTTGGTAATCAACCACGGGGTCAACGTCTACGGCGCTCGCACCCCAGCGGCCATTGCCCAGTCTCTAGAAGTCAACGCCCTGTCGGCCCATCGACTGCTAGAGGTGTTCTTGACCACGGTGGAAACCTCCGCCGAACGGGCCACGAAAGAAGTTTGGGTGAATACCTCTGAGGCGGAAGTCAGTCCGGCCTTTAGCCCCTTGTACGAAACCTCGAAGCGGCTGCTGGGGGATCTCGTCACCCTGCGTCGGCTGGATGCCCCCTGCGTGGTGCGAAAAATTATTCTGGGGCCGTTCAAAAGCAAGCTCAATCCGGTTGGGGTGATGTCGGCCAACTGGGTGGCGAAAATGGTGGTGGCCCTGGCCCAGCGAGACTTCCGCAACATTATTGTCACCATTAACCCGATCACCTATGTAGCCTTTCCCCTAAAGGAAATCAGCCAGACCCTGTACTTCCGTCTGTTTTCCCGACGGGCCAAGTCTTCTCGCCCCAACGCAGCGGCAGAGTCTCCCAGTTCTCATCCCGGCAGTGACGCCTCGGCGACTGACGGCTACCGTTAGCCCGGTTGGCATGGCCTAAGGGGAGTCTAGATCCGGCCTAGGGTCAGCTTTTCCGCTACACTTTGTCAAAACTGGGCTGTCGAGCCTGGCTGGTCAAGATTGGCCAGTCGAGCCTGACCTTGGTCTGGGTTGACGCTACTGGTGCCCATGAGTTCTGTATCTACCAATGCGGCTGTAGACGCCCTGCGCTTGGGGCAGCTCTATCGCTGCGATCGCAATCTTAATCTCTATAAATCCCCCGCTGCCGAGAGTTTGGTCACCCAAGCCCAAGCGGGACGTTGTCTACAGGTGATTGCTCTAGGAGAAAGCGACCAGGCGGTGCGGGTACGGCTCTGGGAAGATGATTATCCGGGCTGGGTTGCGATCGCAGATCTCGACACCCTCGCCCCAGTTAACCCGCTGCCCCCCGCGCCACAACTGAGCCAGGCTGAAATCCAGGCCCGGCTGCCCCAGGTAATCGCCTTTGCCCAGGCCGCTATGGCCACCCCCAACCAATACCTCTGGGGCGGCACCCTTGGCCCTAACTACGACTGCTCTGGCCTGGTGCAAGCTGCCTTTGCCAGCGTCGGCATTTGGCTACCCCGAGACGCTTACCAGCAGGAAGCTTTTTGCCAACCCCTAGATTTAGACTGGGGCCAGCTAACACCGGGAGACCTCATCTTCTTTGGGGATGATTTGCGTATAACCCATGTTGCGATCGCATTGGGAGACGGCACCTATATTCACAGCTCAGGCAAAGACCAGGGGCGCAACGGCATCGGGATTGATCCGTTGCCGGTGAATGACCTGCCGTCCAATCAACTAACCGACCCAGTCAGCGCCACCTACGCGCACCAACTGCGCCGTCCGGGCCGGGTGACCCGCAGCTACATTCCCACTGGATTCACCGCCCCTCACTCGCCCAGCTAGTTTTCCCGCTCTTTTAATCTGCCACTGCCGTGCTGTCTTTTCTCAAGCGCCTCAAGCCTTATCTCCGCTGGCTGATTTTTGGTCTGGTCATGGTCTTCTTGGCCAAAACCCTGCGGGATAACTGGTACGAAGTGGCGACCCTACGCCTGACGGGGTCAGGCTTTGCCGCCCTAGCGATCGCATTGGGCATCACCTTAATGGCCCATATCTGGGCGGGCTGGGTGTGGGGCTGGATTGTGCAGGCGGTGGATTTGCCGATTCCCACCACTTGGGGGGTACAGGTTTATCTCAAAACCAATATTGCTAAATACCTGCCCGGCAATGTTTGGCACTTTGTCAGCCGAGTGCGGGCGGTGCAGCTTCTGGGTGCCCCCCTCAGCACTGCGAGTCTGAGTGTGTTGCTAGAACCGGCGCTGCTGGCTGCCGCCGCCCTACTGATTGCCCTGTTTAGCAGCCCCCTCACCTGGGGCTGGTGGCAACTGCAAATCCCGCTGCTGCTGGTGATTCTGGCGGGTCTCCATCCTCGGGTGCTTAACCCACTGCTGTTGCGACTGGGACAGCTCAAGGCGTCCACCCTATCCCGCAGCTCTCCAGCAGCCCAAAGCCCAGGAACCGATCTGCCGCCAGAGCCGACTGCCCCACTCACTGTCCCACTCACAGATCAGGCCCAAGCCAACGCTGGACAAGCGCCGCAGGCCGATATCATCACCCCATCCATCGCCCCGCGCCAGCCAGCCTCGTCTACACCCCAACTGCGCCGCTATCCCCTGCGGCCCCTCCTCGGCGAAATAGGCTTCATCGGGTTGCGGGGAGCCGGTTTTTTGCTGGTGCTGCTGGCCCTCACCCCCGTCGGCTGGGATCAGCTGTTGCCCTTGCTTAGCGCCTTTAGCCTGGCGTGGTTAGCGGGGCTAGTCGTGCCAGGGGCACCAGGGGGAATTGGCGTGTTTGAACTGGTTGCGATCGCACTGCTAGACGGGCAATTTTCCCCAGCAATTTTAATCAGCGCCGTCGCCCTCTACCGACTGATTAGCACCCTGGCAGAAGCCGGGGGCGCTGGATTGGTCTGGCTAGACGAACAGCTCAACGTCTTTAACCCACGCTGGTTCTCCCGCAGCGACTCCTAAACGCCCCTCCCGCTATCCCACCATCCCACCATCCCACCATCCCGCTATCCCATGACCTCCTCCCTAGCCTTCAATCCCACCACCCATCCCACCCCCCTGCCCGCCGTTGAGGTTCAGCTTTCCCTAGTTGTCCCCCTGTACAACGAGGCGGAAAGTCTACCCCGGCTAGTTGATGCGGTGGTGGCAGCCCTCGATCCCCTGGGGCAGTCCTATGAGCTGATTTGCGTTGACGATGGCAGCACCGATGACACGCCGGAACTACTGCGGCAGTTGGCGGCTCAAGTACCGATTTTGCGGGGAGTATTGCTGCGGCGGAACTACGGTCAAACCGCTGCGATCGCAGCTGGATTTCACCAGGCCCGAGGTCAGGTGATTGTCACTCTGGACGGCGATTTGCAGAATGACCCGGCAGACATTCCCCGCCTGCTAGATCAGCTCAACCAGGGCTACGACCTGGTCAGCGGCTGGCGGCAAAAGCGCCAAGATCACCAGCTCACCCGACTGCTGCCCTCGAAAATTGCCAACTGGCTGATTGGCCGGGTCACCGGGGTAAAGCTGCACGACTACGGCTGCTCCCTCAAAGCCTATCGAGCGGAGTTGGTGCACGACCTCAACCTCTACGGCGAACTCCACCGATTTCTGCCCGCCCTAGCCTTTATCGAGGGGGCGCGGATCGTTGAACTGCCGGTGAACCACTATGCTCGCCAGTTTGGCAAGAGCAAGTATGGCCTAGGCCGCACCTTTCGGGTGCTGATGGATTTGCTCACCATCTACTTCATGAAGCGATTTCTCACTCGGCCTATGCACGTGTTTGGCTCTTTGGGGTTGGGGTCGATCTTGGTTGCGATCTCACTCAGCCTACACCTCGCCTGGGTCAAGTTCATTGGCCAGCAGGAGATCGGCAGCCGTCCCCTGCTGTTTCTAGGGATTGTGCTGTTTTTATCGGGCATTCAGCTACTCTGCTTTGGCCTGCTGGCGGAAATGCAGATGCGTACCTACCACGAGTCCCAGCAGCGGCCCATTTACCGGATTCGCGATTTGGTGGGGATGGGTTGACGACACCGAATTGGGCGTCTAGAGTCTACGGCTAAGGCGGCTAAAACTTAGCTGCCGGTTCACGCGCTAGAATCCGAAAACTCAGCGCTGCCCGATGGTGTAGTAGCACCACCAGGCAGTAATAACCCCCAGATACGAAAGCTATCTGGCGGCTGGCGTTAAGTTTAACCCGGCCTCCTGACAGCACCGCTTGCTGTGCCCTTTTTTAAAAGGCATGAGCGGCTGATGGGGAGCCGGGTTTTTGGGTTCTGGTTTTCCTCCTGTCGTTATCTACAAGGAAACCCAGACCCATGTGTAATCCCAATAATCCCCCCGCTGCCGGTGATGGCAATGGCGGCACCCCTGGCGATCGCCGTCCCGTTGCTGGTGATGCTTTTCCGCTGCGATCGCCAGAAGTACGCCACGTCCTATTTGGCCCCGAAGCCGCCGTTCGCCTAACCATTAGCAACCTGCACCGACGGGGCTATGCCGAACCCAACGACTGGTGCAAACCCCAGCCCACGGGTGTACCCGGCGAAGTCATGTCCGTGCTGATTAAGCGCGTTCCCCTGAACTAGCCAACTGTCCCCCGTGCGGCAAAACGACAAGCTCAGATCAAACGAGCTGAAAACCGCTCGCCCTGAGCTTGTCGAAGGGCATCACCGTTTTGCCCCAGAACTCACCTCAGCCCCGGGGTGATGGCAGATGGTGAGAGGGTGCGGGGTTAGACGGATTGGGAGAATTGGCGGATGGTGCGGTTGCGGAGGTAGGGGTCGAACACTGCGGCGATGTTGCGGATTAGGAGGCGTCCGGCGGGTAGGACTTCGATGTGGTTGGGGGTGAGTCGGACGAGACCATCGGCTTCTAGGGCTTTGAGGTCTTGGCGTTCTCGGGCAAAGTAGTCATCAAAGTCTTGGTCGAAGCTGAGGTGGTGGTATTTGGCTTCAATTACTGATTTAGATAGTTCAAATTGGCACATCAGCTCCATGATTACTGCCCGCCGCAGGCTGTCGTCGCGGCTCAGGACGACGCCCCGCTCTAGGGGCAGGGTGTTGGCGTCTATGGCTTTGTAGAAGTCCCGCAGCCCTTTATGGTTCTGGCTGTAGACCTCTTGGAGCATACTGATTGAGGTCATGCCAAAGCCCAGCAGGTCAGATTCCGGCAGGGT
>PXDR01000438.1 GCA_003566335.1 Cyanobacteria bacterium T3Sed10_344R1 | reverse complement strand
TCAGACCGCCTCCCTTGCGGACGCCTCTGCGGACTTTTTTGCGAGGAAAACGCCGCCCATTCCTTGCCATTGACGTAGCGGGGAAATACTTAAATTTAATTATCCCCGGCCACAATTAATTTTTCGTCATTAAGTTATTTTTCTCGCATCCGAGTTTGAGCCATTCAGTATTAAGAAACACTGCTACTTGTTGAAGTAGAAATACCCCTCGGGCAGTCTGCTAATAGGCGATGAAAAGCGGTTGGCTTGCCTAAAAGCACGAAGCCGATTGCTAAGTCTTCATCGCCCAGGACATATTCCCAGTTTGAGGCCAGATCTGCCATTTAACGGATGGAAAACGCTGGATTTTGGCTCTAGACCGGGTTGCTACTCACGAACTTCTGATTGAAAAGGATTGGTTTGGCGATGCTTACTTTGAATCAAGCCCTAGAGCAAAATATCGTCGAGGCCGATGGCCGCTATCTCAGTAGCCAAGAGCTATCAGTATTTGAACAATATGTTCAATCCTATGAAGCACGCCTTCAGGCTTATCAGAAAATCAGTGAGTCCAGTGACGCAATTGTGTTGCAAGCCTTACGTAAACTGGCGCGTTTACACCCTACTCTGATTCAAAAACATGGTCAGCGCTGTCGTTTCGACATGACTGAAGTGCTGCGATACACCGCTTTAGCTGTCCTCCGTGATGATCCGGAGTTTTTTCAAAACAAAATTATCTTCTGGCTAGACACCGTGCTGCGGGCACATAAAAAACAAGCCCAATGCATCAGCGCCTATCAATATTTGCAGGAGGCGATTTCTGAGTCTTTGTCTGCAAACCAGACAGAAATGGTGCGCCCCTATATTTCGTTAATTATCACGTCGCTACAAACCTACGCCTAGGCGATGTTGTGGCTGGATCTGGGTTAGGTCTGAGCTAGGTCTGAGCTTGGGTTTGTCGTTGCCCCGCTACTCTTTGGAGAATTCCCATGGTGATGCTTGAAAAGGTTACGGTTAGTCGATATTCCACCGTTGAGGAGCGCCAACAGGCCCTGTATCAACTGTATGCTCAGGTGCTAGAGCGTCAGCCCTATGCCTATGAGCGTCGCCATTTGGCCAAAGCCGAGAAGGAATTTCTTAAAGATAAAATTGGGGTCAAGCGTTTCCTCAAGATTCTGGGGACGTCTTCGGTTTATCTAGATGCGTTCTACCACTCCAGCTCTAATTTGAAGTTCCTAGAGCTGTGCTTTAAGCACTTCATGGGCCGCGCCCCCAAAGATGACGAGGAAATGCGGCAGTATTGCGACATCCTGATGCGGGATGGGGCAACGGGCCTGGTGACGGCGCTGATTGATTCTGAAGAGTACCGTAAGCAGTTCGGCTGTTTTACGGTGCCCTATGCCTATGATCCGGAGTACTACGCTTCGCCCAAGGCTTATCTAGAGACTGACTTGCTTAACCATGAGCATATTGGTCAGCGGGGCTGGGCTTTGCCGACTATGGTGTGGCATCAGCTGCACCTAGACTGCACCGCCGGGGTTTGCGCCCCCAGCGCGCCCCCAGCCAGAGCCCCCCAAACTCCCGCCGCTGACATGCCGTTTATGCCCCCCGCCTTTGACCAAGAAACTGGGCTAGAAGCGGAGCTGAAAAAGCTGTTGGCTGCCCTCGACAGTCCCCAGGGAGATCGGTTGGCAGCGTCTTTATCTGATGCCCAGCGGGCACGGCTGCGGCAGGCGCTAGGCTAGGGGTCAACAGGACTCGCAATCATTAGAACAGCGGGCTCAGATTTCTGAGCCCGCTGTTTTGGTTTCTAATGCGGGGAATCTCGATGGCAGCCCTAGTCGGGAGATTGGCCTATTCCACGACTCGGACGCGGCCTTGGCTGAGGGCTTCGTAGACGCTGCTAATCAGCTGGGTGTCGTGGTCGCTCAGCCCCCGGCGACTAAAGAGATTCATTAATCGCTGTTGATCTTCGCGAGTCAGGCGGCGACTGGCAAAAATTTGGGAAATGGTTTGCTCTAGTTGCGTCATTTTAGTTTCTCGATGCGACCCCTAGTAGGCGGAAGCAACCGCCCGATGTTCTTAATGTAACGACAACAAACTGGGGAGGCATCCGTGAAATTATCTCCGGTTACAGACTGTAGATGTCGACAGATCCGGGAAATAACGTAGCTCTTAAGGCTGAGGCTCAATTGGGCTGTAACCCAAAAGGTCAGACGGCTACGGTGGCTTAAGCAACTGGGGAATTGGTGGCAGATCAAAAATGCGATCGCACCTTTAGCTTGAGCTAGGGTGCGATCGCATTTTGGTCATATTGGCCCGTGACGTTAATCGGGCATTCACGCAGGATTTGCTCAGACGGGTGCTAAGTTACACCCGTTAAGCTACACCGTCGCCATTTCAGGAGCAGGGCGCTTGCTGTTGCGGATGCCTTCAATCGCTTCAGCATAGTCAGGGGCTTTGAACACTGCGGAACCGGCGACGATCGCATTGGCTCCAGCTTCTAGCACCTGCCAAGTGTTGTTGCCTTTGAGGCCGCCATCCACTTCAATCCAGGGATCTAGACCGCGCTCATCACACATTTGGCGCAGTTGGCGAATTTTGGGCAGTACGCCGGGGATGAAGCTCTGACCGCCAAAGCCGGGGTTGACGCTCATGATCAAAATCAGATCGCACAGTTCCAGCACATGCTCAATCAAGGACAGAGGGGTGCCAGGGTTTAGCACCACGCCTGCCTGCTTGCCCAGTTCTCGGATTTGACCCAGGGTGCGGTGCAGGTGAGGCGACGCATTGTGCTCAGCATGGACAGAGATGATGTCGGCCCCAGCTTTGGCAAAGTCTTCGACGTACTTTTCGGGTTCCACAATCATCAGGTGGACGTCTAGGGGCTTTTTGGTGACGGGGCGCAGAGCCTGCACAATCAGCGGCCCAATGGTGATGTTGGGGACAAACCGACCGTCCATCACATCCACGTGAATCCAGTCTGCGCCTGCTGCATCCACGGCACGGATTTCATCCCCCAAACGGCTAAAGTCCGCCGAGAGAATGGACGGAGAGATGACAACGGACTTTTGGGATGAGGATTGAGGCATGGTTAGCGGCGTCTCCTAGGGTCAACACGGTGAAAGGGGGTCGGTGCGGTGCGATCGCAGGACAATCCGAACGATCTAATTAATACCTTGACCAACTGTGTACATCGTAACAAAGTCTTCCAAATCAGAATATTAAATGCCGGGGTTAAATGCCGGGGTTTAGAGAGCAGAACGTTGGAACGGCAGCAGCTACGGGCGTGTTGGAGCCGCTAGCCTTGGGCAAGGCTGCATCCAGTCAGTGGTTGATTGAGAGAGGGCTACGGAGTGTGGATTTAGCAGCATAAGAAACCTATCGCCCTGTTTAGACGTCTCCAAGCTTGGGAATCCTACGATCATCCGCCCCAACGGCTGATTTATCAGGGGCCTGCTCAACGGTGTGAGATTTGACCGAATCGAAACGTCCCTTTCCACAGGCTGCACAGATAGAACTATGACTGCGACTTTTTCCTGGATGACCTGCGCCTTTTCTCGACGCACTGTTCGCCTAGGCGGACTGTTGACCGGCGCACTGCTAATTTCCGGTGCCCCTGTTCTGGCTCAAACGGCTCAAGATGGCGAAGCCGCGCCCCAAGCGACTCGGTTTGAATGCCAGATCCACGAGGGGAGACCCACGGTGATGTATCGCCCTGCCGACCAAGAAGGGGATGCGCTATATCCCTGGGCGGTGCCCGGCGACATGGGGGGCAACTGGCCCGCTGAGCGTCGTTGCGTTGAAATCAGCGAACGCCTAGAACGCTACCGCCCCGACGGCTTAGCCGAACTGCGCACCGGCATGGAGAATGGCTACAACACGGTCTGCGTCACCAGTGAAGACAACCCCAGTTGCCGGATTGTGTTTACGGTGCCCTCTGGACAAGATCCCGTGGCAACCCGCGATCGCGTGTTCGAGAACCTGACCATGGCAGACAGTGGCCAAACGACCGATGGGGTCACCACTTTCACTGGCGATCGCAACTCTGGCATTTTGGGCCAAATCGGCCAGGTGTTGAGCGGCAACCGCCAGCGTCAGTCCGTGGGCGGCGGGATCAACCTGCGGCCCTTCCTGTCTCCGGCAGATGGCGGCACGGGTCAGTTCCTCAACCAAGGGGGCAGCGGCGGCGGACGTCAGCTCAACCCCAACCTCTTCCGTTAAACCCTGGGGCTAGGTCGAGATTCGGTTGATTTAGGGTCTAGATTGATCTATGGGGGATTGGGGTTAGCCCTGATCCCCTTTTGAATTCGCCTTGAATTTGCCAAGAATCTTTATAGTCAGGAGAAACAGTGCCGTGGTGGAATTATTGATTCCGGCAGCCGGAATGGGAAAACGGATGGGGTGCGATCGCAACAAGCTGTTGCTCACCCTGCACAACCGCCCCCTGATTGCCTGGACGCTGTTGGCGGCAGAGGCAGCCACCACCGTGGACTGGATTGGCTTAATTGGTCAGCCAGAAGACAAAGCCGATCTGCTGGACATTGCCGCTCAGCTCAACCTCAAAACTCCGATTCAGTTCATCCTTGGCGGCGATACCCGACAGGCATCGGTCTTTAACGGCTTGCAGGGGTTGCCTGACAACTCCAAAAGGGTGTTGATTCACGATGGCGCGCGCTGCTTGGCTACAGCCGACCTGTTTGATCGCTGTGCGGCGGCGCTGGACACTTGCCAAGGGCTAATCGCTGCGATCGCAGTTAAAGACACAATCAAAGTGGTCGATAGCCAGGGCGTGATTCAGTCCACCCCTGACCGCAGCCAGCTCTGGGCGGCTCAAACCCCTCAGGGATTTGACGTTGACCTCTTACGCCGCTGCCATCACCAGGGTCAACAGCAGGGTTGGAGCGTCACTGATGATGCCGCACTGCTAGAGCAGTGCGGCCAGCCGGTCAAAATTGTCCCCGGCGAAGAAACGAATTTAAAAGTGACAACCCCCGTTGACCTTGCGATCGCAGAGCTGATCTTGCGGCAACGGGGGGTAAACTAAAGCCCTAGACCAATGGCGATGACCAATAGCGAACAAGGGCGTGAAGGTGAGAAATCATTTGGCAAAGCCAGTGATAAAACCGGCCTTGCCAGAAGACTCTGAGCGGTGATTTACGGCGATTTACAGATCACCACCCCGCAGGGCTAGCAAAAACACAATCACCGGGCCAGCAATCACAATCATGGCCAGCATGGTGAGCTGAGCGATCACCTCAAAGTTGATGCTGCCGAAAAAGTTCAGTAAAGCGTCCATTTATCCTCCCAATCAAGCCAGGTCACCCACGCTAACTGGCAATATCTCTCAGGCATTTTACCCGCTAAGCTGCTCCGTATTTTAAGCAAGTTTACAAAATTCTAAGGAAGCGTCCCATGGCCCATTGGCGTTGTGTTCAACAGTGCGGTGCTTGTTGCCAGCTCGACCCTAGCGATCGACCCGACTTAGCCGACTATCTTTCGCCAGAAGAACTGACCCAGTACCTCAGCATGGTGGGGCCAGACGGCTGGTGTATCAACTACAACCACGACCAGCGCACCTGCAACATCTATGAGGAGCGTCCCCGCTTCTGCCGGGTGGATGCCGCCAGCTTTGAAGCGATGTACGGCATTGACCCCGCCGACCTGGATGAGTTCGCCATCGACTGCTGCCAACAGCAAATCGAGGGGGTCTACGGCAACGACAGCCCTGAGATGGAGCGCTTCCAAACAGCGGTTGAGGCTTAGGCCAAGTTAGGCCAAGGCGGTAATCAGGATTTTCCCGGCAGGTTGCTCAAAAAGTAGTTGCAGTTTCTTCGAGCTTTCTCGATAATGAAACGAATATGAAATTTGCCGCTGCTGTGATCCCTACCACCGTTTTGTCTTCAGATTCCACCACTCACCCTGCGCAGAATCCAACTGCGACGACACGAGAGACTGCCTTAGAGGCTGAAGCACCGACCTCGGAAGTCGTTCAGGAGCCCACGTCTCTACAGCAGAAGTCAGGCGAGAACACCAACGCCGGGTTCTGGCGCGTTTTCTTCTCGACCTTTGGCACCATCTTTCTGGCCGAGATTGGCGACAAAACCCAGGTCACCACTCTGTTGATGAGTGCTGAGTCCCATTCACCCTGGACGGTCTTTGCCGGGGCAGGCAGCGCCCTGATTGCCACCAGTCTGCTGGGGGTGCTGCTAGGCCAATGGCTGTCTAAGCGCATCAAGCCCGCCACGTTGGATCGAGCGGCGGGGGTGACGCTGTTGGTGATTATGGGGTGGCTGGTTTGGGATATTGGGGGGTTTTAGCTATTGGCTGTTAGCTGTAAAGCCCTAACGGGCATGGCTGCGCTAAGGCTGTTGGCTAGAGCGGGAATTGGGTTGGGGATGATGGTGGATTTAGTGGAGTAAGAGAGGGGGAGTTAATGGTGGATTGGCATTTGCTGGGGCTGAGTTTTGTGGCGGTGTTTCTCTCGGAGTTGGGGGATAAGAGTCAGGTGGCTGCGATCGCATTGGGTGGCAGCTCTCGTTTCCCTAAAGCGGTGTTTTTAGGAACGGCAGCGGCGCTGCTGCTGGCGAGTTTCCTCGGCGTTTGGCTGGGGGAAGGCACGGCACAGCTATTGCCAGCCGCCTGGGTCAAAGGAATTGCGGCGGCTGGCTTTGGGATTATGGGGATACGACTGCTGTGGCCCCAGGCAGAGGAGGCCACAGAATCAGAGGTTGAGTCTTAACGTAGGGTGCTGTTAGGCGTAGCCGTAACGCACCGCTTGTAAGGCGCTTAAGCCTTTAGGCGCAGGTCGCGGCAGCAGAGGGCGAGTAGACCCACACCAGCGGCGAGCTTCAGGGCGTCGAGAACCCAGTACAGCCCCTGAACCGGCATCATGCCAGCGGGCATGGCGGTGGTGGCGTTGAGGCTCATTTCCATGCCGAAGGCGCTGAGGGCTGGGGTCAGGGCGTAGGTGTAGAGGAGTGCGATCGCAAGTAGCAGCGTGGCTAGGCCCACGGCCCAACGGCTGCGGCTACCGCTAATCACAACGCCAAATTCCCGCCGTCCCTGACGCAGGGCTAGTAGACCGCTGAGTACGGCGGCACCGCAGAGAATTTCCACTCGGTTAAACACCCAGAACAAGGAATAGCCCGCAGAGGCAAATTCAGGCTGAGCCGTCATGCCAGCACCGTAGAGGCTGGGCATTACGACGCCATCGAGTAATAGGGTTGCACTCAACCAAAACCCCAAAACTGCCAGCACCACCCGATGCCACGGGGTGAGCTGCAACGCCGCTGGGGACATGGAGGGCTTGGAGGCAGCGTTCATGATTTATAAGTCCAGTTATTAGTGACTGTTGCTGAAGTATTCACTCTCACACTAGCGAACCCATTGGGCTCTCAGGGCAGCAGCAAACCCGGTTGTCACAAGACTTATAGCCTCTTTACGTTTGGCTTACGTTTGGCAGTCTGCCTGGGGATAGACGAGGTTGGCAGGCCCGTTGTTTAAGATGAGATAGGCAGACTGAGGCGGTATCTTGCGGTGTCTTTAAATATTTGGAGATATCTGAGCGGTATTTGAGCCTGGGTTCCAGCCTGTACTCAAGCCGGATGTTCGAGGTTGATGATGATGCGAATCAAGCAGTTTAAGCAGGCTATGCTCTTGGCCGGGTTCACTCTTGCCGGTCTGGGGGGACTAGTGGCGGCAGATTTGGTGCGATCGCAACCGGCAACTGCTGTCGTCTTCCCCGATGGCACCGTGGCCTTTGACCGTCCACCGAATCTAGAGCGAATCCGCACCACCCGAAACCAAACGTCCGTCCGGCGAGCAGCTTACTACTTTGAGATCGACATGCCTGCCAGTGCCGGGGAACCTCTACAGCGGTTAACCCTAGAACAGCGCAGCCAACAGCTAATTCGCTTTGACCTGTCCCAAACCCAAGCGACGGTGACCACGGCAGACGGCGAGCGTCAGTTGCCGGTCGCCTCCGCCCAGCGCAATCCCGATACTGATGAGATTGAGGTGGAATTTGCCGAAGCGGCTCCCCCCGATAGCCAGGTGTCAGTGCGGCTGCTGGCCCAGCGAAATCCGCGCTGGGGTGGGGTCTATCAGTTTGGGGTCACGGCTTTTCCAGAAGGGGAAACGGTGCGATCGCAGTTCATTGGCTACGGTCGGCTCAACTTTTACGAGAATGATCGCGATCGCCGTTTTCCCTTTCCTTAACCCGGTAAATCCAAAGACACCTCATCCCCCAAACCCTGGTGGGTGGTTTTCACCCACTTCAGCCGCTTAGGCCGCACCGACCCCCGCATCATGGTTGTGCTCATCACCAGCAGCCAGTGGAACATGTAAATGGTGCCCCGCAGCGTTTGCAGCAGGCTGACCAACAGCGAGGTCTTTTGGGTGCGGCGCAGACCAGAAAACATCGCCACCACTGACAGGGTGA
>PXDR01000062.1 GCA_003566335.1 Cyanobacteria bacterium T3Sed10_344R1 | reverse complement strand
TCAATCATTAAGAAAATGTTTATGATTAAGCCATTCAAAAGCGTATTGTCTACCTAAACACTCACTAAACAGGGAGCCTCAAGTTAACTGCTGGACTCCAAGCAAAGGTTGACCAAAGTTGCGTCAGTCCAGTGCAGAACATCCGGCCCACCACAGTCAGAGCAGTATTTTCACTTAGTTAACTTACGTTTTTAGTTCACCCTTACTTTAAATTCGCTTCACACTCAACTTAATCCATTGGCTTAGTTGAGGTCTTACTAAAGCGCCAATCAATCTATAGAGGCGCAAGGCTTGATTTTTCTCTATAAATGTTGCTTATAACCCAAGGCTAAAGCGGTGAAATCCTCTGCGACTCTCTAGGCAGCCGTTGTAGACTGCGCACAACCCGCCAGGCTGGGCGGTAATGCCAAGGCTAGATTTTCGCCTAAGTTATTTACTGATTATTTGCCTGCTTAATAGTCTCGTTTCCCAAAACTGCCTAATTTAACTGAGTCAGCTGGCTCCTGGCTGGAGTCTGCTTCTAGGTTTAGCCGCTTAATTTTTGGGGTTTCCTTAAGACTCTTCTAGGTTCTAACGGGCACTTAGCTATCGATGGGGAATGAGGTGTGCGATCGCAGTGTGGTGAGCTGCTATCGGATTGGTGCTCTGCTGCATCAGCCTATCTGTTTCGTTTAAGCTCCCTCAGCTTCGTTTGAGCCCCCCTCAGCCTCCTCGCTCTTCATCGGCTTTTTGCTCCATGCCTTTCCCGCGTCAACGCCTCATTGGTCAGCTGCGATCGATGATCATTCGACAGCGCAGTCTGCTCGTTACGGCTGTCCCCATGACCTGCTTAATGCTGGCATTAGGGGCTATGAGTTGGCTACAGATGCGAACCTCGAACGCAGAAAAGTCGGTGCAGCACACTCAAATAGTGCAGCAGCGCACCTACGCCCTACTGACGACGCTGCTCAATGCCGAGACCGGTGTTCGAGGCTATAACCTCGCCTCGGATGAGATTTTTCTAGAGCCCTATCAAGACGCCAAATCGAACATCGCCAATATGATGTCTGGGCTAAATGACTTGGTGAGCGATAACCAAGAACAGCAGGCTCGCCTTGAGGAAATCAACACTGTTGTAGTGGATCTACTGGATTTACTAGAACAAAGCGTCACCTCTGCAACACTGCCTGCCGCTGAAGACTCTCCCCTATCAGGCTTATCCGGTGACGTTGACCTAGAGAACCTAGCGGTGCTTGAGGCAAATCTGGCTGCGTCTTCCCATTTGCGGGAAACCAAAACCTTGATGGATGAGGCGCGGAGTGCGATCGCAGCCTTTCGCGACGAAGAAGAAGATCTGCTGGAACTGCGTTTGTCTAGCCTGACGGCACAGCGTCAAATGACCTGGCGTGTCCTATCAGCGATTACAGGACTGAGCATGGTTGGCACCGCTTTCTCAATCATGACTTTTAAGCGCCTGGATCGCGATCTAGACGCCAAGAACCGCTTCTTTGATCTCTCCATGGATTTGCTGGTGATTACCTTCAGCGATGGTCAGTTTCACCTGACCAATCCAGCCATCTACCAAATCCTGGGCTACACCCAATCTGATATCAGCGACAACAACTGGATTGACTGGGTGCATCCTGACGATCAAGCCAGCACCCGCGCTTTCTACAAGCAGTTGGGCAATCACCAGAACCTGCAATTTGAAAACCGCTATCGCCACAAAGACGGCAGCTATCGCTGGATTTCCTGGACGGCAGTCACCCAGCCTGACGAAGACCGGGTTTACTCCGTCGGTCGCGACATCACCGATCGCAAAGCCGCAGATGCCGCCCTTTTCCAGGAGCAAGAATTTACCCGCGTCATGATCGAAAGCTTCTCCGAAGGCGTAGTCGCCTGTGACGCCGATGGGAAGTTAACCCGGTTTAACCGGGTAGCCCGAGCATGGCATGGGGTTGATCCTCGGGACGTGCCTCAATCTGAATGGTCAGAATTCTACGACTTATACGAAGGGGACGGCGTGACGCCCCTCGCCACTGAGGCCATTCCCCTAGTGCGCGCCTACAACGGCGAAATGGTGCGGGATGCGGAAATGGCTATTGTGTCTGTAGGCCAGCCCGTCCGATACCTGCTAGCCAGCGCTGCGCCCTTGATTGACAGCCAGGGGGGCAAAATCGGGGCGGTGTCAATCATGCACGACGTCACCGAGCGGCTGCAGTTCGAGCAAGCCCTAGAACGGGAGCGCCAACAACTGCGGCAGATCGTGTCCTGCGCCCCGGTGGCGATGGCGATGTTTGACACCAACATGCGATACATCGCCCACAGCGACCAGTGGCGATTTGCCCAGGGACTGCCCGCCGAAGAACCCCTGCTAGGGCGCAGCAACTATGACGTTGCCCCCAACACACCCGCCCATTGGCGAAATATCTTTGACCGGGCCTTGCGGGGAGAAGTGCTGAGTAGCCCCGAAGACGAGGTTCCCCAACCAGATGGATCGGTGATCTACCTGCGTTGGGCGGTGCGGCCTTGGTATCACACCCCGGATGAAACCGGCGGTGGCGACATCGGTGGCGTCGTCATGGCCACCGACCGGATTGACGAACTGGTCAAAGCCCGGGAAGCTGCCAAAGATAGCGCCCGAACGAAGGCTCAGTTTTTGGCCAATATGAGCCACGAAATTCGCACCCCGATGAATGGGGTGTTGGGCATGGCCCGGCTGATGATGAAAACCCAGCTCACCCCCAAACAGCGGGACTTTGCTGAGGCGATTTTCACCAGTGCCGATCACCTGCTATCAATCATCAACGACATTCTGGACTTCTCCAAGCTCGAAGCCGAGGAGATGCAGTTAGAGTGCTTGGCCTTTAACCTAAACGACTGCATCGAAACCGCCGTCAACTTGATTTCTTCTCAGGCGGCAGAAAAAAATCTAGAGCTAGCCTTCTTGATTGACCATGCTGCCCCGCAACAGCTCTGGGGCGACCCCGGACGGCTGCGCCAGGTGTTGGTCAACCTGTTAGGCAACGCCGTCAAATTCACCTCAGATGGGGAAGTGGTGGTGCGAGTGGCCCCGATTTGCGAACTGCCCCACGGGTCTGGCACCGTGCAGCTGCGGTTTGAAGTGAGCGACACCGGGATTGGGATTTCTCCGGAAGGGCAAACGCGGCTGTTCCAGGCGTTCTCCCAAGTTGATGGGTCTACCACGCGACAGTATGAGGGCACGGGCCTAGGGTTAGTGATCTGCCGAGAACTGGTGGCGCTCATGGGCGGCGAAATCGGCGTCGATAGTGTTCAAGGGCAAGGCACCACCTTTTGGTTTACGGCTCAGTTTGAGCAGCGCACCAGCCCCGCCCGGCCAACCCTGAAGCTGCCACCGCTGAAGCTGCTGGTTGCCGATGACAGCGCCACCGTTCGCCAGTCAGTGCGTCACCTGACTGAAGCCTGGGGGATGACCAGCCAAGAAGCCGCCGATGGCCCCGCCCTAGCGGCGGGACTGGTGCAGGGGGTGCAGAGCGGCCAACCATTTGAGGCAGCCATTATCGATCAAGGGTTGCCGGGCCTGGCGCTGAAAGCGCTTAAGCAGGCCAGTCCGGAGACTCGATTAATTGTGATGGCTCCGATTAACCAGCGAGATCAGGCTGAGGCGTTGATTTCCCTGGGGGCCGACAGCTATCTCCTCAAACCGGTGCGGCCCTCCCAACTGTTTGACTGTCTGCTAAGTGCGGTAGCCCAGCAGATTTCCCAAACCTTGGCGGCAACTGAAGTTCAGACGGACGCGACCGATGCGCTGCCGCGTCCTCAGTTCTCCACCCAGATTTTGCTGGTGGAAGATCACCCGATTAATCAGATGGTGATTTTGAACCAACTCGATGACTTGGGCTACCGGGCGGATGTGGCCAATAACGGGAAGGAAGCTTTGGCGCAGCTAGCTCAGCAGTCCTACGACATTGTGCTGATGGATTGTCAAATGCCGGAACTTGACGGCTATGAGACCACCCAACGACTGCGTCAGTTGCCGAAGGCGGCGCAGCCGGTAGTGGTGGCCCTGACCGCCCACGCCATGCCAGAAGACCGAGAGAAGTGTCTGTCTGTAGGAATGGATGACTACATCAGCAAGCCGGTCGATCAAGATCAGTTAGCTCAGGTGCTGGCCCGCTGGCGGCCCTGCGACCCTAAGCTAGGGCAATCGGCAGAGCGTTTGTCTACCCATGCCAAGGACAGCGGTCTATCTCCGGTAGGAACCCATCCAGGGATTCGGTCTATCGACAGGACGATGACAGCAACGCTTGATCCGACCGATGATCTGGAGCAAGTACAAAGTCAAGTCACAAAAGCGACAACTAGCACTGAGGAAATTGCGGTGACCACATCAGCAGCGGGGCTATCGGCAGAAGATAGTCCGATTAATCTAGCGCGGCTGCAAAAGGTGTCTCGGGGGAAGACGGACTTTGAGCAACGGCTGTTGTAGCAGTTTTTGCTGAAGGCGACAGGGGATGTGGAAGGACTGCGGCTGGCTAGCGGCAATGCCGAACAGCTTGGACTCGTTGCCCATCGCCTCAAGGGGGCGAGCAGCAATGTGGGCATGGATGAGGTGGCTGCGATCGCATCGACGTTAGAGAAGCAGGCCAATGCGGGCACCCTAGAGCCCACCCGCGTCCTGGCGGATATTGATGTCATCAGTCAGCAGTTGGTGGCTTTAGAGCAGTTCATGTCCCGTTATTTTCCCTCGGCCTAAGTTTCCCCCGGCTTAGGCTGCTGAAAACTGGCTGCAAACTGGTGGGAAATACGGGGAAATACGGGGTTACCGGATAGATATAGAGGATTGTATGGCGAAGATTTTGGTCGTTGATGATGATGTCACCACCCAGCTAGTGCTAGAGCACTGCCTGGCGTCGGAAGGGCATCAAGTTCTGCTGGCTGGAGATGGCGAAGCTGGGTTGGCCCTAGCTATAGAGTCCCGTCCTCAGGTGGTGATTTGCGACTGGATGATGCCAAAGCTAGATGGGTTAGGACTGTGCCAAGCCCTCAAGCTACAGCAGGGGGGTAGCGCCCCGTTCTTTATCCTGGTGACGGCTCGGGAGCAGGTAGACGATCGGGTGCGGGGCCTAGATGCCGGGGCAGATGATTTGCTGGCTAAACCCGTTGAGGTGCCCGAACTGCTGGCTCGGGTGCGGGCTGGCCTACGGGTGCAGGCGATGAACCAGACTGTGCGCGACAGCAATCAGCAGCTTAGCCAAGCCCTAAAAAACCTGAAGCGCACCCAGACTCGACTGGTGCAAAGCGAAAAGATGTCGAGCCTCAGTCAGGTGGTGGCGGGGTTGGCCCATGAGGTCAATAATCCGGTCACCTTTATCCAGGGCAATCTGCCCCACTTGCGGGACTACATTGAAGATTTAATTGGCCTGGTTCACCAATACCAAGAAGAGCTGCCCCAGCCTAGCCCCACCCTGCAAGCCAAGCTGGCGGCCACGGATCTGGACTATCTCCACTCAGATTGCGATCGCATCCTCAGCTCGATTCAAAGCGGCAGCGATCGCATTCGCGACATTGTCTACTCCCTGCGCAGCTTCTCCCGCCTGGACGAAGCCGGGCTGAAATCGGTGAACCTGAACGAGGGGATTGAACAAGCCCTGCGGCTGTTGGCCCATCGCTTTGAAGCCAATGGCCGGGTGGGTATCCAGGTGCGACGGCAGTATGCCAACCTGCCCCTGGTGGAGTGCTGCGCCCAAGATGTCAACCAGGTGTTCTTCCATCTAATAGACAATGCGGTCGATGCCCTAATGGAGCGCTGCGACCAAGACTACGATGCAATTTCTCCCCTGGTGCGGATCGAAACAGCGGCAACCCCAACGGGAGTGACCGTCACCATTGCCAACAACGGCCCGGCAATTCCGGCGAATTTGCAGGCCCAAATTTTTGATCCCTTCTTTACCACCAAACCCGTGGGCAAAGGGCGCGGACTGGGGCTGGCCATTGCTTACCAAGTGGCCCAGCAGCATAGCGGCAGCCTAGTCTGTCATTCAGAGCCCAATGGCGAAACCCAGTTTGCCTTCACCCTGCCCGCCGAGCCCCAAGCCGAAGCTGCCGCCGCCTGGATATCAACCCCCGACCTGCCAGCCCTAGAAACCACCCCACCCCGCTAAAGTCTGGATTACCCTGGATCTAGCTGGATTTAGCTGGGTTGATCTGGGGTCAAATATTTGGGGAGTTCGCTGCGTATGGGATATCTGCCATGTACATCTTGATTGGTGGAGCCGGGATGATGGGGCTGCGGCTAGCTCAGCAACTGTTGGCCCTTGGGCATACGGTGGCGGTGGTGGATGCCGATGCGATCGCCTGTCAGTATGCCCGGGAAAAAATCGGGGTGATGGCCTTTGAGGGCAGCGCCGTCAGCATGTCCGTGCTGCTAGAAGCCGGGATTGGCAAAGCCAATGCGGTAGTCGCCACCCTCAGTAGTGACGCCCTCAACCTGGCCCTAGTCACCCTGTCTAAACATTATGGCGTGCCCCAAATCGTGGTGCGCATGAGCGATCGCGACTTTGCCGAGCCCTACCGAATTGCGGGCGCAAGCCACATCATCAGCACCACAGACCTGGCGGTTTCCACCATGGCCAGCGCGATTGAATATCCCGAAGTGGAGTCGATGATGCACTTTGAGCAGGGCCAGGTGGAGGTGCTGAAGCTGCCGGTGCCGGGCAACTGCTATGTGGCCGGACGCACCGTGGCCCAGGTGGGTCAGGACGCCAAATTCCCGGCAGGCTCGCTGATCATTGGCTATCAGCCCCACCCCCACACTGATTTGATTATTCCCAACGGCAGCACCGTCTTAGAGGCAGGATCAACGGTGCTGGTGGTGACCAAGCCCTATCTCGTGCGCCAGATGATTGACTACATGGGGCTTTGCGCTAATCGTCATCATCCAATCCCAGCAGTTGCTCATTGAGAATAGTGAGGTAGTCCTGGGCCAGGCGATCGGGCAGGATTCGCTTACGCAGGGCGTCATTTAGGGCGCTTTTTTCAGCCAGCAACAGCCGTCGCCGAATCGCGGCCAGTTTGGGGGCGTTGATGGCATCGGCTTCTGAGGTGCTGCGCTGGTTGTGCAAATCCCGCAGGCTGCGCTCTGACCGGGCCACCCTGGCCTGGTAGCTAGCCCGCATTTCTTCAAACACGGACTTGGGCAGCACCCCGGTTTGCAGCAGGCTATCCAGTTCCCCCTGGGCAGCTTTGGCGGTGATCAACTGCATTTGCAGGGCTTCAATCTGGCGCTGCAGGCTGGAACTCTTGACTAGGTTTAATCGAGCCACCAGTCCAGGCAGGCTGAGCCCTTGACCAATTACCGACACCAGCACGGTGCCAAAGACCAGGGCAATGAGGTCTTCCCGAGCGGGCAGCCCAATCGGAATACTCAAGGCCAGGGCCATAGACAAGGAGCCTTTAATATTGCCCAGAAACAGCACATGCTGCCAGCGCAAGGGAACAGGCCGATCAAAAAATCGCAGCAGGGCCAGCAGGGGATACACCGACAAGCCCCGACCGATTTGGTAAATCACCACGGCGAGCAATACCTGGGGCCAAATGTCCCAGAGGGTGCCCAGGTTGACCTCTAGGCCAATCAGCAAAAAGATGAAGGTGTTAACCCCAAACCCGGCATATTCCCAAAAGCTCAGCAGGGTCACTCGACTGGTAGCCGAGGCGCTGCGCACAACCCCCAGGTTGCCCACCACGAGGCCCGCCACCACCACTGCCACCGCCCCAGAGACCTGCAGCCATTGGCCCGCCTGGAAGGCTCCTAATGCGATCGCAACCGTCAGCAAAATATTGCTGAGGGCGTCTTCGCCCCGGCGCAGCAGTTCGGCCCCCAGATAGCCCAACCCCAACCCCAGTAACGGGCCGCCAACCAGCACCCGCACCAACACCTGGAGATCCTGTAAAAGCCTCACTTCTCCGGTGTCATAAACGCTGACAATCAGGCCAAACAATACCAGGGCGACGCCGTCATTGAACAAACTTTCGCCCTCCACAATCGTGATCAGCCGGGAGGGCACCTTAATTTCTTGGAAGACGGCAATCACCGACACCGTATCCGTAATGGCCAAGATCACCCCGGCAAACAGGGCCGGAATCCAGGCGTAGTTTAGCCCGATGTGCAGCAGGGCTGACGTGATCGCCGCTGCCAGCAGCAGGCCGGGGCCAGCCAAAAGGGCGATCGGCTTCACCGTGCTGCGCAGGCGGCTGATATCGGTGTTGATGGCGGCCTCAAAGATCAGAATCGGCAAAAACAGATTCAGTACTAAAGACGGATCTAGGCCAAGCTGAAAGGTATCTGGCAACAGTTCAGCCACCACCAGTCCCGCCACCACCAGTCCGGACACGTAGGAGATCCGCAGCCGCTGGGTGATCAATGCCACCCCAGTCGCCACAAGCAGCAAGATAATCAAGACGGTCACTAGACCCGGCACCCCCTCTGAGGTGGGGAGTTCTAGGGGAACGTCATTGTTGACTTGTCCCAGGCTGAGGGGGG
>PXDR01000275.1 GCA_003566335.1 Cyanobacteria bacterium T3Sed10_344R1 | reverse complement strand
CTGCGGGCGGTCAACCGGCGTGCCCTAGAAGCGCTGATTCAGTCTGGGGCTTTTGACCTGCTAGAGGCTAATCGCAACCAGCTGATGCACGACCTCGACCTAGTGCTGGAGTGGGCTCAGGGGCGAGCGCGAGATCGGGCGATTGGTCAGGGCAGCCTGTTCGACCTGCCGGAGAGCGGCAATGCCGACAGCGACGGAGCTGCCAGCAGCTATGAGTCTGCGCCGAAAGCGTCGCCGGTGGCAGATTTTGAACCCCAGAAAAAACTGCAGCTGGAAAAAGAGCTGCTGGGCTTCTACATCTCAGATCATCCCCTGAAATCCATTCAGCGTCCGGCTAAGGTGCTAGCCCCGGTTAGCGTCAATGAAATGGCCGAACAGCCGGACAACACCCTGCTCAGCGCCATTGTCATGCTGTCTATGGTGAAGCCGGTGGTGACGAAAAAGGGCGATCGCATGGCGATTGTCCAGGTTGAAGACCTCACCGGCCAAGTGGATGGGGTGGTATTTCCCCGCGCCTACGAGCGGATTGGCGAACATATTGTGGTCGATGCTCGGCTGATGGTCTGGGGCAAGGCCGACCGCCGGGATGATCAGGTGCAGTTCATCATTGAAGATGCCGAGCCAATTGAAGCGGTGCGCCTAGTGATGGTGGAGCTAGATCCGTCCATGGCCAGTGACATCACCCTGCAAAACCGCCTGCGCAACGTGCTGCGAGACAACCAAGGCCAAGATGCCCACGGGGCACGGGTGCCGGTGGTGGCGATGATTCAAGATACCCAGCAACGGCGGCAGTTTATCCGCCTCGGGGCGCAGTTCCGCGTGCACGATCCGGATGTGACTGTGCAAGCCCTGATGGCGGCAGAATTCCGGGCCAAAACCCAGCCGTTGATTCCGGCTTAGGTTCTGAACCAAAGCCCTTCTCTCCTGGGGCTGCCAAGTACACAAGTCATGGCTTGATGCGAACGCCCTGCATTACCCCCTCTAACTCCCCCTTGCCAAGGGGGAGGACTAGAGTTTCCCCCCTTACCAAGGGGGGATTAAGGAGGGTCTGCAAGGAATTTAAGACCCCCTTAGAGATCTGACCTAATCTGATGCCCTCAATTAGGAACGCCCTTAATCAGGGAAGGGAACTAGCTCGGGGGCAGGGGCGTTCAGGTCAGGGAAGTTGTCGGTCCCTTGATTGAACAGGTCATTAAACTCGTCTTCGCTGGTGGGGAAATCGGGTTCTTCGCCAGGTTCAGCTTCCTGGGTACCGGGCAAAGTGGCTAAGGCCACCCGGTCGCCGCCGACTTCCCGCAGCAGGTCGAGCACCTGTACCACGCTTTCATAGCGGGCATTGCGGGAGGCGTAGAGCACAATCAAGCCGTCTGGCGAAAACTCGCGGTGCTGTACCAGCACGTCAGTCAGCAGGGCCAGATCCACCGGCTGTTGATCCAGATAGGTTTGGCCCGAGGCATCAACGCTGACGTAGAGTCGCTGGTCGCGGGCTTGAGGGCTTTCTGGGCTCAGGGCTGCCCCAGTATTGGCCCCCGGCAGGTCAAGGTTGATCGCTTGCTGACGGGTGAGCCCAACTGCCGCCAGGATGAAAAAGGTGAGAATGCAGAAAATAACGTCGATGAGCGGCAGAATTTCAATCCGCACAGACTCGCTCTGGGCGTTGTCAATATCGAGCTTCATGGGTCAACCGAAAGACAGGGCAGGGCAGTCAGGGATGGGGACGCTGCTAAAACACGGGGGGTGGCGTGGGGCGCTGTTCTTCTTCAATTTTGGCAGCAGCTTCCCGGGCCTTTTTGCGTTCTTCTGGAGAAGGGGGCGGCGGGGCGGCATAGCTGCGGGGATCGCCGTTGGTGGCCGTCCAGGCTTGGCGATAGAGCAGTTCTAGCTCGCTGCCGGACTGGCGGAACACCTTGGCTTGGCCCAGGACAAATCCTTGAAACAGCCGGTAGAACACCATACTGGCGATCGCAATCACCAGACCGGTCGCCGTGGTAATCAGGGCCGAGCCGATACCGAGGGCCGTCTCGCCAGTACCTTCGCCCCCGAGGTCGCTGAACTCCAGGGAACCGAGGGAGTTAATCAACCCCAGCACCGTCCCCAGTAGGCCCAGCAAAGGCGAGAGAGCAATCACCGTTTCCAGGATTTTTTCCCCCCGACGCATGGCGGTGAGTTCTTCATTAGCGGCGGTTTCCAGGGCTAGCTGAAACACTTCTGGCTCTGGATTGGGCAGGGCCAGGGCCGCACACAAGAACCGGCCCATGGGCAGACGGGTGGATCGCTGGGCAATGTCTTCTGCCGCAGTCCAGTCCCGCCGGGCGGCTTCGACCACTCGCCCCGCCACTTCGCGCTCGCGGGTGAGGATTTTCGACCAAAACCAGATGCGCTCAATCACGCTGCCCAGCGCCAAGATGGACAAAAATAGCAGGGGCCACATGGCGATCCCGCCTCGGGCAAACAGTTCGGCAATATTCATGAATTTCGAGGAGTAATCTCAAATAGCGGTGGGCAAGGGAAGCTGGGCTGTGATAACTCGGCTTGGTATCCCAGGATACTGGTTTACTCCAGCAAACTTAAAATTTCCTGGGCGGCGCGATCGCATACGGGAGCAGCACCGAGGGCTTGGCGCATACTGGCATAACCTGCCAGCATTTTCTGGCGAGCAGCGGCGTCGGTCAACAGGGTAACAACTGCATCTGCTACAGCGGTAGGGGTGCCGTGATACTGGAGAAATTCCGGCACCACGGGCTTAAATTCCACCAGGTTAACCGGGGAAATAAAGTCGGCAGAGAAGCGGACAATGTGCTCGGCGATCCAAGCGGTGACTGGGTTTAGGCGGTACATCACCACCTGGGGTACGTTCATCAGGGCAATCTCTAGGTTGACTGTGCCCGACTTACTCAGGGCTAGATCCGCCGCTGCGATCGCAGCTTGACCCAAATCATGGCTGCTGTCCCCCTGGGGAGAGGCATCAATCAACTGGGCATTCAGGCCATAGTCGGCAATCGCCTGGGCGATCGCATCTCGATAGCTCGGCAACGACACCGGCACCAAAAACTGCACCTGGGGCAGCCGTCGCTGCACCTCCTGGGCGGCGGCAAACATCACCGGCAGCAAATGCTGAATCTCTTGACGGCGGGAGGCAGGCAGCAGGGTGATCACCTGGGCTGCCGGATCTAGGCCCAACCGCGCCCGCGCCGTGAGCGGGTTCGGGGGAATCAAAAACTTATCCAGCAGCGGATGCCCCACCCAGGTGACGGCGGCCCCTTTTTTCTGCCAATAGTCAGCCTCTCTGGGGAAGATCGCCAGCAGCCGATCGCAGACCGCCAGCACCTTTTGCGGGTTACCAATCCGCTCCCAAACCCAGTGCTGGGGGGCAATGTAGTACACCATTGGGTGCTGGGGATGCACCTTGCGCAGATGCGCCCCAATTTCTAAATTCGGCCCCATGTAGTCAATCAACACGGTCAGGTCAGGGGGATGCGATCGCAAATACTGCTTCACCCGACGCTGTAGCTTCAGGGTGGGCAGCACAAAGGGCAACGACTCAAACAACCCCACGGAGCCAATGCTGCTGGTATTGCCCAGCAGGGTCGCGCCAGCTGCCGCCATGCGATCGCCGCCGATTGCCACAATCTCAATTTGTCGGCCCTGGGCCTGGGCCTGTCGCCGCAGGGCTGACACCAGCAGCGCCCCCTGCAAGTCCCCAGACACCTCCCCAGTGCTGATAAAAATCCGGCTCATCCTATCCCTCATCCTTGGTCGAGGGTCGCTTCCCCGGAATTGTGCCCCGGCGGTCAGCCTGACTGGATGCCTGTAGGAACCGGCGCAGGTGAGCCACCGCTGGGGTGGCCTCCAAGTCATCAAGCTGGGCCAACGCCTCCCCAAAGGTCAGGGACGAGCGGTAGAGCTGACGAAACACCTGTTTCAGCTGGGTCAGGGTAGCCGCTTCTTCTTCTGGCGGCAGGCCATAGCGCTGCACCCCCACCTGGTTAATCCCCCGCACCCGGGGCGGACTACCCTCCACCAACATGTAGGGCGGCACATCCCGATCAATCCGGCTCATCGCCCCCACCATCGCCAAGCGACCAATGTGGACAAATTGATGCACCCCCGTCATGCCGCCGACGCGGGCATAGGGTTCAATCCAGACGTGACCCGCCAAAGACACCGCATTGGACACAATCACGTGATCTTCAATCACACAGTTGTGGGCCACGTGGACATAGGCCATCAGCAGGTTGTGGTCACCGATTTCCGTGGCCTCACCCGCCCGAGTCGCCCGGTTAATCGTGACGTACTCCCGGATGATGTTGTCGTCTCCCAGCTTCACCAGGTTGATTGAGCCGTCATACTTTTGATCCTGAGACTCTAGGCCAATCGCCGCCCCCGGAAAAATCTGGTTGCGCGCCCCAATTTCGGTGCGACCATCCAGCACCACATGAGCCCCAATCACCGTATTGGGGCCAACGGAGACTTTTTCGCCAATGACCGCATAGGGGCCAACTTCAACCGTGGGATGAAGCTCAGCACCGGGGGCAATCACGGCTGTGGGGTGAATTAGGGTAGTCAAGAACAGGCCTCCAGAAACCCGAACGGGGGACAAGCGCCGCAAACCGCATCAATCACGTGATCGACTCACGTCATAGGGGCAGCAATCAAGGGCAAAACGGGCCAGAGCCCAGAATTTAATGGGATGCAAAAAGTGGATGTAAAAGAATGGATGCAAAAAAATGGATGCAAAAATCCACCCAACACCGCCACATCTACATCTCCACAATAGAGAACAAGACTTCGCCCTCACAGACGATGTGCCCATCCACCGTCGCCACGGCCTGCATCTTGCCAAATCGCTTGCGCTTGTTGAGCAAATCCACCGTCATCACCAGCTGATCCCCTGGCACCACCGGACGGCGAAAGCGGACATTGTTGATGCCAGCCAGCATATACAGCCCGTCGGTCTCCGTGGCGTATTTGAGGATAATGCCTCCCACTTGGGCCATGGCTTCGACAATTAGCACACCAGGCATAATCGACTTGCCCGGAAAATGGCCCTGGAAGTGGGGCTCATTGAAGGTGACATTTTTAATCCCGACCGCCCGCTTGCCGGGGATCAGTTCCGTGATCCGATCCACTAGGGCAAAGGGATAGCGGTGGGGCAGCATTTGCTGCACCTCTTCAACGGTGAACTGAATCGGCTCCGGGGAGGCCGTCACTACAGACTCAGGTTCAGCAGAGTTCATCAGGGTGGACATAGGGATTTCATCTACAGACAGCAGGAAAGCTGAGGGCATCAGCCGGATCCCAATTCTCCCACGCTGAGATCAGGTTTCGAGTCGCCCAGATATTTTAGAGAATTGGAGAAGAGGGATAAAGCGCCTGACCAGGGGTGCGTTACGGCTGCACCAAGCAGCCCCGACTAAATTCCCAGCTACAAACCTTAGGCGATTGAGTTTCCCAGAGAAAACCACTGGGAGCCCCCTCAATCAAGGTTCAATCAAGCTGGGCCAGTAGCGCTCGGGCAAAGGCCACGTGTAGGCCGTGGCTGGCTTTGTAGGCGACCACGTGCATTGGCGGCAGGGAACCCACCAAGCTCAAGTCACCGATCAGATCTAGCAGCTTGTGGCGGGCCGGTTCATTGTCAAATCGCAGCGGGGGGTTAACCCAGCCGTTGGCGTCACAGACCAGGGCGTTCTCTAGGCTGCCGCCCTGGATTAAGCCCTGGGCGCGGAGATAGTCAATTTGGTGGGCTAGGCCGAAAGTGCGGGCCGGTGCGATCGCATCCGCAAACGCTTCTTTTTCCGGATCCCAGCTATGCCACTGGTTGCCAATCGCCGCCAGCTCAAAATCAATCCCGTAGGTCAGCCGCAGGTTAGGAGCGGGCAAGGCCATGACAAAAGCATCGCCCTGCTGCACCTGGACGGGGGTGCTCAAGCTGGAGACAGTCCGGGGCCGGTCTTGGGCTACTACTCCAGCAGCGGTAATCGCCTCAACCCACTGCTGGGCCGACCCATCGAGTAAAGGTAACTCCGGCCCATCTAGCTCGATTCGGGCATTATCGACCCCCAGACCACTTAAGGCAGCCAGCAGATGTTCAACGGTGCGAACCTGGGCTTCCCCTTGAGTTAGCTCAGTGGAGAGGGTGGTTTGGGTCACCGCCTCCACTCGGGCCGGAATTTCGGCAGACCCCGGTAAATCCGTGCGAACAAAGATGCGACCTCGATCGGCAGCGGCGGGCAGTACCCGCAGGGTCACGGTTTGGCCAGAATGCAGTCCCACCCCCGATCGCTCAAACGGCTGTTTCAGCGTGTGTTGGTAAGAGACTGATTCTGTTGACTGAGCGGATTGACCCACCCCAGCGACCGGGGTGGCAGTAGAGAAGTTAGGCACCATACTTGCGCAGGGTAGTTGCAGGATAGGGAAAATGAATGAGGGCTAAGTCACTTTTCCCCTTATTAAGGCTACTAAGTACACAGATCTCTGATTGGTTCTTATAGTCCTTGCAGACCCCCCTTAGTCCCCCCTTGGTAAGGGGGGAAACTGGAGTTTTTCTTGTCCTCCCCCTTACCAAGGGGGAGTTAGAGGGGGTAATGCAGGGCATTCGCATCAGGAAATAACTTGTGTGTACTCAGTAGCTAATTAAGGGAGGCTAGGGGGGATCGCTGGGTGCAGAATCAAACCGGGATTACCTGTTCAAAAAACCGCTTAGAAGCGTTCGCCAATCCCGAAGTGGAAGCGGTTTTCGCCCTGGTCATTGATGCCGTAGTCCAACCGCAGCGGGCCGAGGGGGGTCTGCACCCGCACCCCAGCACCGTAGCCGTAGCCACCGCCGGGCTTGCCCCGCACCTGGCCCGGACGACCTGGGATATTGCCCCCAGACCCGAGGTCAGAGCCAATGTCGAGGAATAGCGCCCCGCCAACAAAGGAGAACAGCGGGAAGCGATATTCTGCGGTGGCCTGAAGGAAGTTTCGGCCACTGCCGACCGCGCCTTCTTCATAGCCCCGCACCGAGTTGGTGCCGCCAATGGCAAAGGCTTCGTAGGGGGGCAGGTCGCCGACAATCGTCCCAGCCTGGACATTAAAGGCAAGGGCTTGGGGGCCTTCGCTGAAGTTGAGGAAGTCCACCGGCACAAACTGACTGTAGCTGCCCCGCACCCGGTTCATGAAGATGCTGCCGGAGCCCAAGGGTACCGACTGCTCGGTGGTCAGCCGCAGCACATTGCCGCTGGTGGGTGCGGTGCGGCTATCCCGCCTGTCCCGGACTAGGCCAAACTGCACGGTGAACAGGTCATCCACCCCAGAGTCGCTGAGGGTCAACGGGCCGCCCAGTTCATCTACTGGGTTGATGGTGCCACCGATGTCGCGCACCGACACCCGTTGATATTGACCACCCAGGGAAGCGGTGACGCTATCGCTCAGGGGCCGACTGAAGCTGAGGCCACCGCCGAGCCGCCGCACCCGAGGCCGATCGCCGTTGGGCAGGGTGACGGGGGTAGGGCCACCGTCAAAGACAAGGGAAATTGAGCGGCGGGCAAAGGCGTTGGCCGTGTAGGACGTCCGGAATGGGTCGCCGCCAATCCAGGGATCGGTAAAGCTGACGTCGAACAGGATGTCCTGGAAGTTGGCCTGGATTTCGGCGGCGATTTGCTGGTTGTTGCCGCCAAAGTTGTCCTCACGATAGCTGGCGCTGCCGAACAGGTCGCCGGCAAAGTTGAAGCCTAGACCTGCCGCAATTGATCCGGTGTTGCGCTCGGCGACGTTGACCACCACGTTCACCTTCCGAGGGTCTTGGGTGCCGGGTTCTAGGGACAGGCGAATATCGTCAAAGATGCCGAGACCAAAGGCCCGCTGTAGGTCACGCTCAATCTGGTCGCGGCGGAAAATGTCGCCGGGCTGGGTGGCAAACTCTCGGGTAACGATGAAGTCACGGGTGCGACCTCGAATTGGCTCCCCATCTTCGTCGGTGGTGTTGCCGTCGGCGTCGATGAACCGGATGGTGATGTCTTCAATTTCCCCTTCAGCTACTACCAGGGTGACAACACCTTCGTCAGAGATTTGCGGGGCAGCAGCAACCTGGGCCAGCACATAGCCGTTGTCTTCGTACCACTGGTTGACTTCTAAAATGCCGTCCTGAAAGTCCACTAGGTTGAGGATATCGCCGACTTGATCGCCAAAGATATCGTCAATCACTTCCTGGGGCAGCACCTGGTTGTCCCGCACGGTGACGGCGGTGAGGACGGGGTTAGGCTCGACGAAGTAGGTGATGCGAACGCCGAGCGGCGTGTCTTCTGGCACCACTTCAACGTTGGCGAAGTAGCCGGTGGCAAAGATGTTGTTGATGTCTTGCTGAAGCTGGCTGCGGGTGGTGGTGCGGCCCGGCTGGGTTGCGATCGCACAAAAAACCTGCTGCACGGTTCCCGGATCTAAAAAGTCGTCTAGCAGTTGGCCATCGGGGGTAATCACCCGCCGCTCAGCCACCAAAACCCGCACCTCGTCTTCCCCCTCAACCTGGG
>PXDR01000125.1 GCA_003566335.1 Cyanobacteria bacterium T3Sed10_344R1 | reverse complement strand
TGGTGCCAGAAGCCCAGCTCATGGCTGAAATCACCTGCGATGAAATGCTGGAGCTGGCCAGCCTCGGGGCAAAAGTCCTCCACCCTCGGGCGGTTGAAATCGCCCGCAACTATGGCGTTACCCTGGTGGTGCGCTCTAGCTGGAGTGATGAACCGGGTACTAAGGTCGTCTCTCCGGTGCCCCAGCCCCGACCGTTAGAGGGGTTAGAAATTGCCCAGCCGGTGGATGCGGTCGAATTTGATACGGCTCAAGCCAAGGTCGCCCTGCTACGAATCCCCGATCGACCGGGGGTAGCGGCCCGGTTGTTTGGCGAAATTGCCCAGCAAGCGCTGAACGTGGACTTGATTATTCAGTCCATTCACGAAGGCAACACCAATGACATTGCTTTTACCGTGGTGCGCCAGACCCTAAAGCGGGCGGAGGCGGTGGCGACTGCGATCGCACCGGCCCTGCGGGACACCCCCACCGACACCAGCCAGGCCGAGGTGATGGTGGATCAAAACATGGCTAAGGTCAGCATCGCCGGGGCGGGCATGATTGGCCGACCGGGGGTAGCGGCCCAAATGTTTGAAACCCTGTCGGCAGCCGGGGTGAATATCCAAATGATTTCCACCTCTGAAGTCAAGGTAAGCTGCACGATTGAGGCAGGGCAATGCGATCAGGCGATCGCAGCCCTCTGCCAAGTGTTTGACGTCACCCGTTCCCCGGCGCGGCTAGAGGTGCCCAACTATGACCAACAGGTCGATCGCCTCCCGGCAGTGCGGGGCGCAGCCCTCGATCGCAACCAGGCCCGCCTAGCAATTCGCCAAGTCCCCGATCGGCCTGGACTCGCCGCCCGGATTTTCCGCATCTTGGCCGACCGGGGCATCAGTGTAGACATGATCATCCAGTCCCAGCGCTGTCGGGTAGCCGGGGGCACCGCCCTCCGGGACATCGCCTGCACCGTAAATCAATCCGATGCTGACCTAGCCCGCCAAGTGTTAGAGCAAGCATCTGCCGAAATTGGCTTTGGGGAAGTGATTGTCGATACTGCGATCGCAAAAGTCAGCGTCGTCGGCATTGGCATGATTGAACGCCCCGGCGTTGCCGCCCGGATGTTTCAGGCCCTAGCTCACCAAGGCATCAACATCCAAATGATTGCCACCTCCGAAATCAAAATTAGCTGCGTCGTCGCCGAAACTGTGGGGGTCGAAGCCCTGCAAACCGTTCACGCCGCCTTTGGGCTGGCGACGGCTGCGCCGGTGGCTGTTGGCTGTTAGCTGTTGGCTGTTGGCCGTTGGCTATTAGCCGTAGCGTCCTTTGGGGGGACTGTGCTGGGGCGGTTGGGGTCTAGGCCAGTCGGACGCGAGCTGCGGCAAGTCCGAGGGAGACGCCGACCACGACCAGCCCCAGCAAATCGGGGGAAGGTCGCCGGGGGCGACTGGGTGCTAAAGCTTGACTCGTCGCCTGCTCTGCCGCTTCCGCCAGGGCTGACGCGACCTGGGCCGCTCGGGGCCGCATCAGCGACCAAACCAAGGGAGACAGCCAGCCCCGCAGCGTTACCGAGTAGGAAATGCGGGTGACCCACACCGCCGACTCCACCCGATAGGTCACCCGCTCTTCCACCCCAGGCAGGGTAAAGACCCGCACGCTCATCAACTCCCCAGGAGACACCCGCTCAACAAAAATCCGAATGGGGATCGGCAGGAGTCGAGTACAGCCTCGATAAATCATCCCCGGCTTTGCCATTAAGCCGTTCGGAGCATTCGTGCTAGCTAACAGGGGATGCCAGGAGACATCGGCTAAATTAGCCACCTTCTGCCACAGCACGTCCACCGAAGCCGAGCTTACAGCCTGATAGGTTTTGACCAAGGTATCCGGCACAGCTCCGGGGGCGCGGCGGCCTAACCAAGCGAGAGAGGGGGCGGTTAGCCAGAGGGGTCTCATCTGAACGGTCTCCTTATGCCAATCTTGACGGGCTAATCTAGGCGAGCCCGTTTAGGCGGGTCAGAACTTACGCGGGGCTCAGCGGGGTAAACCCTGAGCAGACAGTCTTGAGCGGTCAGCTTGGGGCTGTTGCCCTTTAGATCATCCTCTCTAGGCTACTGAAAAGGCGACTAAAACGGGTGGCTAGTCTGCGGCAGCGATTGTGAGCTATGCGATCGCAATCTAGATGACTAGCGGACGCCCCTTTAAGACGACCTCAGCAAACAACCTCGGCGTTAAGTCAGGGTTAAATTGATAGTAGTGTGGTTTTGGGGATCGCCCGAAGTTAGGGGCACAGATTGTTTAGAGTCTGCAACATACCCTTTAGATTTGCTTCGCAGTCTGAAATACTTTTAACCACGACTAATCGCCACCCACGCCGCGATTTGATCCGGTATTTTTGATCGGGTATTTGAGAACCCTTGTGTCTATGACTAGCCGTTCTTCTGCGCCGTCTCCCTCCGCTAACCCCGTCCACGTACCGCCGTCCGATTCGCGACAGCGGGTGAGCCAAGCGTTTCAGCAGCTCCAGGACAGCATTTGCCAACAGCTTGAAGTCGTCGATGGTCAGGCGGCCTTTCAAGAAGATAGCTGGGAACGCCCAGATGGTGGCGGCGGTCGCTCTCGGGTGATTAAGCAGGGCGGCGTATTTGAACAGGGCGGCGTCAATTTTTCTGAGGTTTGGGGTAAGAACCTGCCGCCCTCGATTTTGGTACAGCGACCGGAAGCTGCCGGTCACGGGTTCTACGCCACCGGCACATCCATGGTGCTGCATCCCCGCAATCCCTATATCCCGACGGTTCACCTCAACTATCGCTACTTTGAGGCTGGGCCGGTGTGGTGGTTTGGGGGCGGCATTGACCTCACCCCCTACTACCCCTTCGCCGAGGACGTGGTGCATTTTCACCGGACGCTGAAGCAGGCGTGCGATCGCAACCATGACGCCTACTATCCCAACTTCAAGCGCTGGTGCGACGAATACTTTTACCTGAAGCATCGGGACGAACCCCGAGGGGTCGGCGGCATTTTCTTTGACTACCAAGATGGCCGGGGCGAACTGTACCACGGCCCCGACCAGGACGGCCCAGCCGCACAGCACAGCCGCCAAGTCGGGGAACTCCCGTCTCGGGACTGGGACACCCTCTTTAAGTTTGTCCAGGACTGCGGCAACGCCTTTCTGCCGTCTTACCTGCCGATTGTGGAACGTCGCCAAAACCTCGCCTATGGTGATCAAGAGCGGGACTTCCAGCTCTATCGCCGGGGCCGCTACGTTGAGTTCAACCTGGTGTACGACCGGGGCACCATTTTTGGCCTACAGACCAATGGCCGCACCGAGTCGATTTTGATGTCTTTGCCGCCGATGGTGCGCTGGGAATATGGCTTTGAGCCAGAACCCAACAGCCGCGAAGCCGAACTCTACAACACCTTTTTGCAGCCCCAAGATTGGGTCAACTGGCCAGACGCTTAGAGCCATCAATCCCTGGGTAGACCAAAGTTAAGCAAGCCTGCTCCAAGTCCCCTTCAGGGGACATGAGCTTTTAGCCCGGTCGTTTTAACGCCGGGAACCGGGGCGTTGGCAATTCTCAGCCCCGTGGTTTGGCGGGGCTCAAGCCTGCTAGGGCAAGCTAAGACGCGCTTGATCTGGCGCTATCGTGGTAGCTTTACAAGCCCTGGGGATTGCGATAGGCTCCATGCGAGCAGGGGCGTTCCTTATGCTGCAAAACTGGGAACCTTACAAAAGGGACATTGTTCGATTAACTTATTCGATCATTGTTGGATCCTGTTGTTGGGTACTTTAAGGCTAAGTGCCTGAAAAGAAATCGCAGTGCCAAGACAGCAGTCTAAAGCCTAGAGCGGTTGGCTAAGCAAAGTAGGTATTGGGAAGTCATGGAGCAGAAAACGCACACCACCGAAGACGGCAAAGCCGTGATTATCCTCACCCCCACTGGGCGACTGGATATCACCACTGCTTGGCAGTTTCGCCTGAAGCTACAGGAATGTATTTCTCGGGTGAGTTCCCACGTCGTCGTCAACCTCAGCCAAGTTAACTTCATTGACAGTTCTGGCCTCACCTCTTTGGTGGCCGGGATGCGCGACGCCGACAAAGTGAAGGGCAGCTTCCGCATTTGCAACGTTCACCCCGAAGCCAAGCTGGTGTTTGAAGTCACCATGATGGATTCGGTGTTTGAAATTTTTGAAACCGAAGAAGAAGCGCTAGCCGGTCTACCTCGGGGATTAGCCGGTTAGACAGGGGTTAATGCGATCGCAACCCCTCCCACTCAGGGCTGAAGTCTTGGTCTTTAACTAACTCAAATGGCCCCCACAGCGCCCCCCAGAGGGCTTTGCCGCTGTCAGGGTCAATGCCAGTGTCGGCGCTGAACAGGACGGTTTTCCCAGTGGGCTGAATCTCCAGGTCAAACTTCAGCTCGACATAGCGGGTTTGGCCTTGGTACTCAAAGCCACAGCGGGTTCCAGAGGGCAAGCTAGCGCAGAACTGCCCAGGGGCAGGTTGGGACACGGTGAGACCGCATCCCGGCAGTTCAACTAAATCTTCATTGCTCAACTGGCCTAAGCGAGCTGTGTCTTGGCTGGCCCCGACCCAATCTGCGGGTTGTTTCAGGGCGTAGTACTGCACCTGTAGATCGGGAGCCGCTAGATCAGGAGCCGCTGTCAACTGCATCACCCGCTGACGATAGGGGGGCTGGCCGGACTGGACGTTCACCTGCTCGACAAAGAGCATCAGGCGGGGCGCGGGATCAGCCCCTAAACCGCTGGGAAAAATCGGGCGTTGCCAGACTCGCAGCCGCACGAATCGGGCCGGTTCTGCCATCGCCTGCTGGCGGTTTTCAAAGGCCCCGGCTAGGGCGGTTGCGAGGGTAACCAAATCAGGGGGCAAGTTTGCCCAAGGGGTCGAAGCAGAAGTCACGGTAAGGGTCGCGCTTAAAGGATCGGGGTGCGGGGAATCGTCAGACGGCCTTTAGCTGCCAGAAATGCCCATGTCATCAACCATGGCAATTGTAGGGGTCGCTTGGCAAACGTCCAGAGACGGGTGAGAATGGGATCAATTGTCGCTTCTCCTTGATCGTGAATACTGTTCGTACTGTCTCTGACACCAAGCGCGCTTTTTACAGCCGCCATGCTCGCCCGGTCAACTCCCTGTATCGTCGGGTGGTGGAGGAGCTCATGGTGGAAATGCACCTGCTCTCCGTCAGCGTGGATTTCTCCTACGAACCGATTTACGCCCTCGGTGTGGTCACAACCTTCGATCGCTTCATGCAGGGCTATCGTCCTGAAGCGGATCGTGAATCTATTTTTGAAGCAATTTGCGCTGGGGTCGAAACCGAAGCCCAGAAGCTGCGCCAGGATGCCCAGCAGGTAGCTGAGAGCGTCAAGGGATTGGATTTAGCAGGCTTTAAGGCTGCGATCGCAGATTCCAAGGGCGGCGGCGACGGATTTAAGGGATATTTGGCTGCGATCGCAACGCGAGAAAAATTCAAGTACACCCGGCTATTTGGCGTCGGCTTGTACACCCTGGCGGAGTCCATCGACGCTAAGGTTCTAGCCACTAAAGAAAGCCGCATCGAACTCTTTCAGCCCCTGTGTGAGGCCATCGGCATCCCCGGTGAGCGGCTCGATAAAGATCTGGAGCTTTACCGCAGCAACCTGGAGAAAATGGTTCAGGCCAAGGCGGTCATGGATGACATCATTGCGGCTGACCGTAAGAAAAAGGAAGATCGAGCTAAGGCTAAGCTTGCCAGTGAAAGCGCTGAAGCTGACAGCCCAGATCCCGTCGCTGCTGCTCCCGACCCTAACGGCGAGCCCCCAGCCGACGCCTAGCCTGTGCCTGATTAGCGGCGTCTGACTAGCTTTGTCTCTAACGGTACCGCTGGCTCTGCTAATCCCGATCTTGCCCCTCGACAATCTCTGGTGATCTTGCCAAATCTTGTCGAGATATTTTTGCCAAGACAATCTTGCCGACAATAATCTTCCCAACCAATGACCTTGCCAACCTATAAAGTGGCTGTCCTGGGGACAGGCTTTGGGCAGAAAATCCACATCCCCGGCCTGCAAGCCCATCACCGCACCGAGGTTGTGGCCGTTTACCATCGGGATCAGGCCAAAGCCGATTCTGTGGCCCAAACCCACCAGATTCCCCAAGCCTGTAGCAGCCTAGAGGCGGTTCTTAGCTTGGATGGTCTGGATGGGGTTGCGATCGCAACCCCGCCCTTCTTGCACCACGAGATGGCCCTAGCCGCGCTACAGGCGGGCAAGCATGTGTTGCTGGAAAAACCCACCGCCCTATCCGTGGCAGAAGCCGAAGCGATTCAGCAAGCGGCCACTAGCCAGCAAAAGTCAGTGGTAATGGACTTTGAGTTTCGCTTTGTACCCGCCTGGCAGTATTTAGCCGAACAGCTAGCGGCGGGCTACGTGGGGCAGCCCCGCCTAATCAAAGTGGACTGGCTCGTCCCAGGCCGGGCCGATCCCCAGCGCCCGTGGAGTTGGTACGCCCGGGCCGACAAAGGCGGCGGAGCCCTCGGTTCCATTGGCTCCCACACCTTTGACTATCTCGCCTGGTTATTCGGCCCGATCAAGCGCCTCAGCGCCCAACTCAGCACCGCCATCACTGAACGGCCTGACCCTGAAACTGGCGAACTGCGTCCAGTAGACGCTGACGACACCTGCACCCTGCTGCTAGAGCTCGCCGACGGCACCCCAGTTCAGGTCAACCTCAGTGCGGTGACCTACAACGGTCGCGGCCACTGGCTAGAGGTCTATGGCGACCAGGGCACCCTGATCTTGGGCAGCAGCAACCTCAAAGACTATGTCCATGGCTTTACCCTCCAGGGGGCCAAAGGCAATGAGCCCCTTGCGCCCATGCCGATTCCTGAGCGGCTGGCCTTTCCAAAAACCTATGCAGATGGCCGTCTGGCCCCCTTCATTCGCGTGGTTGACCACTGGGTTAGCAGCATTGACCAAGGGCGCATCACCGCCCCCAGCATTGCCGACGGGGTCTACACCCAGCAGCTAATGGCGGCGACCCAACAGTCTCAGGCAGAAGGTCGGTGGATTTCGGTTTAGTTCTTGCCGCTGGGTCAAAGCATCAGAGGCTGAACCGGGGAAACATAACCCCCCGGCAGTTGCTATGAATCGTTAAGGATCGGACAAACCGAGATGAACCAGGGAAATATAGTTATATCCCAGTCCAGCAGCGTTTCTAGACCAAGCTAGTTAGGATAAGGGGCGGTTTTTCCTTGGGGGTTCATGGCGCTACAGAAGTTCCCGGTTGCTGCGGTTCAAAAAATCCGGCAGTATATTCGCACTTATTTGACCCTGCCAGCAGGAGAGCAGCATCCTGAAAAAGCACTGTCGAATTTGGACTTAGAAGATCTGCCCGAGCCTGATTCTTTAACGGCCCTAGGGGATCTCTTTCGCTTGGGCAGTTTTGAAGATCACGACATTCCGGCCCCCAACACCAACGGTCAGTGGTTTATCAGCACCGCCAACCCCACCCTGCTGGTCAGCAAGCTGCCGGGGCTGAAATTTCGGCCCGACTATCGCCTCGTCACCTTTCTTTACCGCCAGGGGAAGAATGGGGTGGGGGCTACCTGGGCTGTGCCGGAACAGTTCAGCAATACCGCCGTGCTAGAACATGCGATCGCAACCGCTGGCGACCACAACCACCCGCCCCAGCCCCAAGGGGCTTTAGACCACTTCATGGCCGCAGTGGAAGGCAACTTTTCTCCCCAGTCCTTGCTGGCAGCCGCAATTTTACAGCGGGAGCTCACCGAGTTCGGTCGCGTGGGATCCTTAGGTCAATGGCAGTACCATCGTTTTATCGCGGGGGTACCGCCCCAGCGCCAGTGGCAGTGGCAGGGTAAGCAGCCCCAGAATTTTGCCCCCAAAGTACAGCTCTTGCCTGAGCAACGGGCAGCGGTTGAATTTTTCACCTGTCGAGTTGTCGCCCCCATTTCCATCGTCCGCCACGTCGCCCAGTATTCCACCCAGAGCTATCAACCGATTCGGTGGGTAGATCAGACCCTGGCTGTGTCGCCCTAGCACCCATCAGCCTGAACTTGCCGCTGCCCCTGCCTCAATCCCTAAACTGCCTTTATGATGAGGTGGGCAGCAAACTTTTGTAACTTTTGTAAAGTTTGCCGCCGCAGTTCTGGCTTAGGTCAAGTTAAGCCAGGTTCGGTCAGCATCAGTCGGTCAGCATCAATCAGGGCGTAGTTGCGGAGAACCATGCAAGACAAAGTAGTGGTAGTGGTCGGGGCCACCGGGGGCATCGGGTCTGCCTTAGTGCCCCAGTTAAGTCAGGCCGGAGCGCGGCTAGTGCTCACCGGACGCGATCGCAGCCGCTTAGACGCCTTAGCCCACAGCCTTGACCCATCCAACCCGCCCCTGACAGTCGTCGCCGACATTACCGACGCTAATCAGGCCAACTATCTGATTAATCAAGCCGTTGATCACTTTGGTCGCATCGATGCCTTAGTGAACAGCGCCGGGGCCGGACTGCTGAAGCAGTATCACAAGATTCAGCCAGAAGACCTAGAGGCGATGCTAGCCGTTAACCTCAAGGGCAGCTTTTA
>PXDR01000558.1 GCA_003566335.1 Cyanobacteria bacterium T3Sed10_344R1 | reverse complement strand
CGGCACCGCATCATCCACCTTGCTGCGCACCTTGGCCCACACTGGGTCAACGTCGGGGATGGTCTCTTTCAGCTCTACAGTGATGACGGAGATGCCGGTGCCCGAGGTGGAGCGCAGGGATGCGATCTCCTCCAGCTCAAACAGCCGATCTTCGATCTTTTCCGTCACCAAAGTTTCCACCCGCTCCGGCGTTGCCCCCGGCAAGAAGGTGGTCACGCGGGCAAACCGCTGTACGATTTCCGGGTCTTCCAGCCGAGGCAGGGTGAGAAAGGCGGAGAGTCCCCAGACGACGACCAGGACGAGGGTGAGCAGGAGGAGTTGGCGGTTGCGGTAGAAGAGGTTCATGGGGTGGTGAGAGGGTGGAAGGGTGGGATGTGGGAGGGTGGGATGAGTGAAGCGCTGACGGTCTGGCCGGGGACGACGCGGTGGGTGCCGCTGGTGATGATGCGATCGCCTGCCTCGACCAACCCCTGCACCAGCACTTGGTCGCCTTCGGTGTGTAGAACTTCCACTAATTGACGGGTTACGGTGGCTTCAGAATTGCGATCGCCTGCCGCCACGTACACCGACCACAGCCCTTGCTCTCCCTGCACTAGGGCCGTCGAGGGTAGCCAGAACCCATCCGTGGGCTGGGTGTTGGTGAGCACTAGCCTGGCCGTTTGGCCCAGGGTTAGCTCTTCCGCCGTGTTCAAGGTCAGCACTGCTGTTACCGTGCGGCTGGTGGACTCTAGTTCCGGCAGCAATGCGGTGACGGTGGCAAAGAAGGGTTGTTCTCCCACCGTCACCGTTTGAGCACTGCCCAAGGGAAGACGGTCAGCCACATCCGCAGGCACCCCAATCCGAGCCTCAGTGGCGCTGCCCTCGCTCAGTTGCACCACTGGCTGACCGCCGCTGACGACCACACCCTCATCCACCAGCCGTTGACTGATGCGTCCGGCAAAAGGGGCCATGATAGTGGATTTCGACAGGTCTACATCTACTGCCTGAATGCTGGCGTCGAGCTGGCGGATTCGGGCCGTCTGGGCGGCAATCTGTTCTGGGCGAGTTCCCGCCAACAGTTCATCCAGTTCGCTTTGGGCCTGGGCTAGGCGGTTTTCCAGTGCGCCGGTGCCAAAGGTCTGCTGATCCAGCTCTTCGCGGGAGATCGCGCCCCGGTCGTAGAGGTCGGTACGGCGATCGCGCTGGGCCGCCGACAGCGCTAACTGCTGCTCTAGATCCCCCACGGCGGCCTGGGCGGCGGCAACAGACTGTTGGCGGGGGCCGTTCTGCAATTCGTTCAGAGTAGCTACAGCCTGGTCGCGCTGGGCGATTAATTGCTGCCGCTGGCTGGCTAAACTGCGGGTGTCCAGACGGGCTAGGGGTTGACCGGAAGAGATGCGATCGCCCTCCTGTACCAGGATTTCAACCACCGTCCCCCCCTGTTCAAATCCCAGGGCGCTGCGGCGCTGGGGCACAAGTTCCCCCACATACTGGCGCTCCACGGTGTAGGCGTCCACCGGGGTGAGGGATACCACTTCCACTGGGAGCGAGGCTGTTGTCGTCGCAGCCTCTGGAGACGGGCTCAACTGGCGGAGACCCACTCCCACGGCCAGGGGGACTAATGCCAAGGGCACCAGCCACCAGCGCCGTCGTTGTGATCGCGGTAAACTCGGCGGCATCTCAGTTGGTCGAGGCTGGGCTTCAATCCGATCCACAGCAGCAGAGGCGTCCACCATTACGGCACCTTTCCAAAATCAAGGACAAAAACCACCTGAAACGTTGGCGTCTGAACCCTCCAACGACTTCTCTGTCTAGCAGATATACAACCAGTAGATATTCAATTAATAGATATCAAAAATGTTGAGTAACACGTCCAAAGCGTATACTCAAATAGTTGAGTATGTCAACAGTGTTCTTCATTCGTTTCTCTATGGCCCTGTCCCACACGATTTTGGCGGTTCTGTCCCAGCAGCCCTATAGCGGTTACGACATCAGCAAACGCTTTGAAGAGAGTGTCAGCTGCTATTGGCAGGCCAGTCAGCAGCAGATTTACCGTGAGCTGGGCAAAATGGAGCCCCAGGGCTGGGTCACCTACGAAACCGTGCCCCAAGCGGGTAAGCCGGACAAAAAGATTTACAGCATCACCGAAGCAGGCACTGCCGAACTCCGCCGCTGGTACGCCGAACCCACTGAACCCACCCCGATCCGTGAAGATCTGCTGGTCAAGGTGTTGGCGGCTCCCTACGTGCCCGATGGGCTGCTGGTGCAGGAGCTGCACCGACGCCGTCAACTCCACTGCGATCGCCTAGCGAACTATCAGGCCAAAGAATGCTTGTACGGGGCGATCCCCGCTGTAGGCGGTATCGCCCAGGCCGACTTGCCCCCCATTGAGCAATTTCGCTATCTCACTCTGCGCCGGGGCATGCGTTATGAACAAGATTGGATTGATTGGATTGATGAGGTGCTGACTTTCTTAAAGGAGCGGGAACGAAAAGCCTCTTCTTGAGACTTTTCGTTAGGCAAAGGTTTCTGAAACTCCCATTCTCTCGCTGAGATCGATCCTTGAAACGCTTGCTGTAAGAGGCTCTTATCTTGATCCCCCCAAACTGCTTCTTCTTAAATGGTGACGGGGGATTCGACGTAGACGGTGGGTTCTTGCATAGCGAATTCGATGCCGTAGCTGCGGAGTTTGGTGGCGATGTTTTCGTTGGCCAGTTCCAGCAGCCGTTTGCGTAGTTCGGTGGAGTTGTCCCCAGACCCCAGGATAAAGAAGGTGACTCGGGCCTGGCGGTAGGTGGCTGCGCCGTTGCGGGTGCCGTCTTCGGTGAAGGCGATGCGGGTGCTGCCAGGGTCAACCCCAAAAACGGAGTCGGTGTACTGCTTGATGACTTGTTTGACGAGGGCGGCTTCCTGTTCGTCTAGGCGCTTTTTGAGGAAGTCGAGGTACAGCAACACCATCACCTTCTTGGCTCGGGTGACGTTCTCAATCTCCATGCTAATTAAGTTGGAGTTGGGCACGATGAACAGGGTGCTTTTGGCGGAGGTGCGGATTTTGGTCGATCGCAACCCAATTGACTCAACTCGACCCAACTGACCGTCCGCTAGGCGAATGTATTCGCCGGGGATAAAGGGGCGATCTAAATACAGCACAATGGTGCTGAGCAACTGCTCTAGAATTTTTTGGGCGGCAAATGCGATCGCAAAACCGCTAATCCCCAAACTGGCCACCAGGCCCACCAGATTAAACTGCTGACTCTGGGCAAAGGTAAGGACGGCGATAAACCCAATGGTGACGTTGGCTAGGGTTTCAACCACCAGTAGCAGTTCATCAACTTCTCGGCCTAGCCGTTTGAGCAGGTCGATGCCGTAGATCCGCACTCCCTGGCGGAACAGCCCTGATATCAGCCAGGCCACGCTGACAATCGTGGCCAGATCAATAAAGGGCATAAAGAAGCCGTGCAGCCCTTCATAGTCTTCTTCTAGCCAGACCATCGACAGCGACACCAGCAGCAACGTCCCGGCCCACCGCACCCGGCCCCGAATCGGCTGAATCAGGTTGCCGTAGAGGGACACCCCCTGGCTGGGAGCAAAGCGCCGCATCAACAGCCAGACAATTCCGGGGGTATAGCGGCCCACCAGCAGCGAGAGCAGAAAAAACAGCAGGAAAAAGAGGGCTCTGGGGACCTCCGGCAAGTCCAGTTGCAGTGTTCTCAGGATGTCCCAGGCGTTCATGACTTTGGCGGCTATAGACGGACGGGCAGGCGGCAGGCAGGGTCAGGCAGGTGACAGGTGGGCGGGGGCGCGACGCAGTTTGTCGGCTGGGCTTTTGTGAGCTGAGGCTTGGCTGGCTGAGCCAAACCCGCGAGCCTTAAATGGTGATCGGCGAATCGACGTAAATGGTCGGCTCCTCAATTTGGAAGGAAATGCCGTACTGCTTTAGCCGTTGGGTCAGGTTTTGGTTGGCAATGTCCAAAAGCTGGCGGCGCAGATCCATCGACACCTGACCCGCTCCCAAGATAAAGAAGGTCACCTGAACCTGGGTCAGATCTTCCTCTATACCGGAGCGAAAGGTAATGTCGGTGCTTTTGGCATCTAAGCCCGCTACTTCGTTGCTGCTTTCTAGAATCACTTGGCGAATCAGAGCCTGTTCATCTTCGGGCACGGGCCGGTGAAAAGACAGGTAGAGAATCGCCATCACCTTCTTGGCCCCGGTGAAGTTTTCTACGGTGGACTGAATGATGGCGTTATTGGGCACGATGGCTAGGGTGCCTTTGCCGGAGATGCGGATCTTGGTCGATCGCAGCCCAATTGACTCAACCCGACCATAGGTGCCGTCGGATAGGCCAATGTAGTCATCGACGCCAAAAGGCCGATCCACGTAGATCACAATGCCGCCCAGCAGTTGCTCCAGCACTTTTTGAGCGGCAAATGCGATCGCAATGCCGCTAATTCCCAAACTGGCTACTACGCCAAACACGTTGATGTTGTGGGTCTGACCAAAGGAGATGGTCAAGATCACTACAATGGCCAAGTTGGCAAAAAACTTGGCCAGCACCAGCAGTTCGCTGTTGACCTTGCGGCCGGCCCGCACGGCGTTATCCAGCAGGTAGGTGCCGAAGTATTCTCGAAATACCCGCGAGGCAAACCAGCCCAGACTGAAGGTGAACGCTAGGGTGAAAAAGGGTTCTGCCGTGGGGAACCAAGGCACAGGGAACCATCGCCCCAGCACCAGGACTACGGCTAAATCCAGCAGCCCCAGGGTAATGGTGATGCCCAGCAAGCCGCGATGGGGCTGCACGACGGTGGCATAAATACTTTTCACCCCCGGTGGCCCCAGCCAGTTGAGCACTAGCTTGAGGATCGTCGGCAGCAGTTGACTGACTAGCACCACTAGCCCCAAGGCCAAACTCCCGACGATCGCTAACCCCAGTGGATCCTGACTGATAGCGGGGAGTGAAGGGCCAATCATTGCGTAAGCGGAGAAAACGTTGGTAAGACTGTAACAGAGTCTCTGAAAATGGGATGAGGGCCAGAAGGCTTAGTTTTGGCTCTTTTTCAATCTGGGAGTTTAATCTGCGAGTAATCTGCGGGTAACGAGTAACGGGGTTAGTGACGACAATGGCGGATGCGATAAGTAAAGACCAGGTTCATCCTCAATACGGTAAAGATCGACACACGGTTTCGGTGTTGATGACGGCCCCGGTGGACGATCGAGCCATGGCAGAACTGGCCCGGCTGCGGGTGCGCTATCTGAATTTTCCGGGCGCGCGGGATATTCAGCAGGATCTGGACAAGATTTTGCAGCAATGGGGCCTGACGGAGCCAGAGCTATTTGAAAAGACGCGGGAAATTCACGCTAAGGGCGGGCTATACACGGGCCTCAGCAAGCGTGGGGGCGAGGACTGGAGTTAGGGCTGTAGGCGTCGGGGTTGCCTGAACATCTAGCCCTATCTACCGATACAGGTATCCGACTGTAGACCGGGAAAATCTCAGCCCAATGGCGAGGCCAGGCAGCAGAGCTGCCTGGCCATCCCCTGCGGCAAGCGCCGCTCAAGTTTTCCAGACTGTCTTTCTAAGCTTGGCTTTGTCCCAGTCGCCTAGCTGTCGAGGTAGGGCTGTAGGTCGCCCTGGAGGCGGTTACGAGCCCGAGCGATGCGGGACTTGACTGTGCCGAGGGAAACGCCCGTGATTTCGGCGATTTCTTCGTAGGGGAGACCCTGGATTTCTCGCAGCACAATGGTGGTGCGGAAGGCTTCAGGTAGGGATGCGATCGCATGTTGCAGCTGATCGTAAAATTCCCGAGTCATCATGTCGTCTACGGGACTGGGGTCGCTAGCCGCGATTTCCCAATCCACTTGACCATCATCCAAATGCCGTGGGGCATCCAAGGACAGCACCCGGCGGGTGCGCTTGCGCTTGCGCAGTTCGTCGTAGAACAGGTTAGTGGTGATACGTCCTAACCAGCCCTTGAACTTAACCGGTTCTTTTAACCGACGAATGTTGCGATAGACTCGAATCCAAACTTCTTGGGCGAGGTCAGCCCGATCTGACCAATCAGAGGCCAGGTGATAGAGCAGCTTATCCACGTGGCCCTGATAACGCCGCATCAGTTCGGCAAACGCTAGCCGTTCAGGTCTTAGCCCTTCTTGGCAGCGGATCACTAAGTCCAGATTGGCCAAAGCTTCTGGGGCGATGGACTCAGCGGGTGACGTTGCGGTCGTCGCACCGGCGTCAGTAGCTGACCAAGAGAGCGATAAAGACTGAGTCATGGGAAAACACTGGAGTGAAGTAACTAGAAAAGGATCACAAAACAGCCGCGAACTCTCCTGTTCTTCCGTCTTTACTGTAGATAACCCTAGACGGTAGGAGACTGGAAGCGCAAAGGGCTTCTCGGTAAATGACCCCAAATAACTTTCTCTCTATACTTTGTATCCGGGTTAGGAACTACACTGCTGTCCAGTTGTGCCTATCTGTCTATTGGCACAGCCAGGCTAATCAACCGCCTAACGCTGAGCAGTTGGGGGGCAAACCCTGGCCCGTTCATTTTCCCATAGCCCACGAACTGCCCGACTCAGCTCAAGATGCGGGGGTATACTCGTAGCTATCTTATGCTGCGATCGCATTTTAAGAGAGCTCTCCCGCTAGCTGCCCCCTCTGGTTGCACCCTGCAATCTCCCATGGAATATCTGGCAAAGGTCAATAAGCAGACAATTTTAGGTGGCATTGAACTCATGCTGCTGGCTCAGCGCACCTCCGACCACCTGTGGGAGCCGGTGACCCTTGTCCAGGTGTTAGAGGCTGAGCAGGTCAGCCAGCACGCACAAATCCCCCTCAACCCTGGCGTGCTGCTGCTAGTCACCCTGACCTCGGACGATCCGCCCCAGGTGAAGGACATTGCCGACGCCACCGACTGGGTGTTGCAGATCGTGAATCAATATCTGACCAAGGGCATTACCCCCCAGTTTTTTGCCGAAGAAATTGAGCGGGTAGAGCAATGGCGACAGTCTCTAACCCTGCAAAGCCAAGAAGTCTCTCGCCGAGCCTTAGAAACCGCTGCCCGGCGGGATGAAATTCAGGACTTAGAAAAAAAGCTGAAGCTAGAGCAGGAAGCCTTGGCCCAGCAAGAAGAACAGCTCCGTCAGTGGGCCATTAAGCTGGGACAACCTTTGCCGTCATCCCCAGAACCAGCGGCAGAGTGATTCCGTGATTGGCCTATCGGTCTGCCCGCTTGATCCTGGTTTCTGCGCCAATTTCCCTTAGCTTGCAGAAGGCAGGGCTGGCCGACGCTGGTTTGACTTGGTCTGGTTTTGCAGCAACACCTGGCGGATCACCCGAGCCACGGCCCGCTGAGCTAGCCCGCCCGCAATCCGTTGACCCATTTGATGGGTTTCGCGCTTCATCAGCACTTTGGGCACTAGGGGCAACAGCACCGTGGGATCAAAGCCCTCCGTGTCCCGCAAAATTTCTAGAATCCGCAGAACGTGCTCAGCGGTTTTGACGGTGTCGTCATTGGGATCGCTGGTGGAAGTAGCCGCTACGGGTTGAGCACCAGGCCAGCCTAAGCGGTGCTGCAGTTGACGCAGGTTTTGATTGGCGTTGTCTAAGGCTGTGCGACCTAAGCCATCTAGGGCGTTGACGACTTCATCAGAGATGCGATCGCGAATAAACGATCCCCGCTCTGAGAACAAAAAGTCCACCGTTTGATCCAGCACCTTATCGAGGTCGTAATCTTCGCTGTCTTTGGCGTTTCGCAGCAGGTTCTCCAGGCGATTCCAGCGGAAGCTACCGTCTTTGAACAGCAGATTATTCAAGGATGAGCGCAACTCTGGTGACTGATCGGTCAGCAGTCGTTTCGCTACGTAGGGGTAAGCTTTGCTCAACACCTTAAAGTCTGGATCCACGCCAATGGCGATGCCCTCCAAGGTAACCAAAGAGCGAATAATCAGGGCGTAATAGGCAGGCACCCGGAACGGGTACTCATACATCAGGGCCGAGAACTCATCGGTGATGCTCTTGAAGTTCAGCTCGGCCACACTCGCGCCCAGGGCATTACTAAACACTTCAGACAGGGCCGGAATAATCGGTGAGAGGTCGGTATCCGGGGTCAAAAATTCCAGCTTCACATAATCCCCTGCCAACCCTTCAAAGTCGCGGTTGACCATATGGACAATCGCTTCAATCAGGCCGTAGCGCTGGTAGGGCTTGACTTCACTCATCATGCCGAAGTCTAGGTAGGCCAGTTTACCGTCTGGGGTGGCGAGCAAGTTACCTGGGTGAGGGTCGGCGTGGAAAAAGCCGTGTTCGAGCAACTGTCGCAGGGAGCACTGCACCCCCACTTCAATTAGATAGCTGGCGTCAATCCCTTGGGCCTGAAGTTCTAGAGGCTTGGTGAGCTTAGTGCCCTCAATCCACTCCATCGTCAGCACCCGTCGCCCGGTGTACTGGGTGTAGATATGGGGGACGTAAATGTCTTTGAGATGGCCATAGAGCTGGGCAAAGCGCTGAGCGTTTTCCCCCTCATGGGTGTAGTCCATCTCTTCAAAGATCCGCGCCCCAAACTCATCCATGATCCCTACGAGGTCGCTGCGGATCTGCTTGATGTT
>PXDR01000544.1 GCA_003566335.1 Cyanobacteria bacterium T3Sed10_344R1 | reverse complement strand
GCCCGCATTCACCCGCAGTCCGGCGGCTAATGCCTGGTCGCAGCCGGATCTCAACTGGGTCAACTGCAACTCGCGGCTGGCTTCGTCTGGGGCTTCGGCGTATTGGCCGGTGTGCAGCTCAATAAATTTGGCGGTGGTGGTGGCAGCAGCGGCTATTTGGGGCGATTCAGCGTCAATGAAGAGACTGACCGGGATGCCAGCAGACTGTAGCGTCGCCACGACTTTGCCCAGGCGATCGACTTGACCAGCCACGTCTAGCCCCCCTTCGGTGGTCACTTCTTCCCGTTTCTCGGGCACGAGAGTGACGTAGTCGGGCTTGAGGTCGAGTGCGATCGCAACCATTTCGTCCGTGGCCGCCATTTCTAAATTGAGATGGGTGCGCACGGTCTGGCGCAATAGGCGCACATCCCGATCTTGAATATGCCGCCGGTCTTCCCGCAGGTGGGCCGTGATGCCGTCGGCCCCCCCGAGTTCTGCCAAAACGGCAGCCGCGACTGGGTCGGGCTCCACGGTGCGGCGGGCCTGTCGCACCGTGGCAATGTGGTCGATGTTAACGCCAAGACTGGGCAAGGTCAGAAGTCTCCTAACAAGTCAAACCAGGACTGATCAAGCCGGGATTACGCGCAAGACCAAGCCCTAACTCAATTTTAGCCCTCGGTTAGCACCAGGTTGTCCCGGTGAACCACCGTGTCCACGCCGTCATAGCCTAGCAGCGCCCGAATTTCTTCAGAGCGATGGCCCTGGATCTTTTGCAGTTCCGCTGCGTCGTAGTTCACTAACCCTCGGGCCACTTCTTGACCGCTGCGATCGCACAACTGCACCGCATCTTGCCGCTGAAACTCCCCCTCAATCTCCGTGATCCCGGCAGCCAGTAAAGACCGGCCCTTCTGGCAAATCGCGGTCACCGCCCCAGGATCGAGATACAGTCGTCCAGCTGGAATCAAACTGTGGGCAATCCAGCGCTTGCGGGCGTTGGACGGTCGAGGCTGGGGAGCAAACTGCGTGCCCAAAGGCTCCCCCGCCAAAATGCGCTGAATATTGTCAGGATGTCCCCCGTCCGTAATCGCCATCCGCACCCCGGCAGTGGTGGCAATCCGGGCCGCCTCTAGCTTGGTGACCATGCCCCCTGTGCCCCAATTGGAGCCGCGATCGCCCACATCAATGTTGAGATCGCTGAGGTCAGCCAACCGATTAACCAAATCAATCGGTTGGGCATCCGGGTCTTGGCGCGGGTCAGCCGAATAGAGCCGATCCACATCCGTCAGCAAAAACAGCCAGTCCGCCCCCACTAAGCTGGCCACCAGGGCTGACAGGGTATCGTTATCGCCAAACTTGAGTTCATCCACCGCCACCGTGTCGTTTTCGTTCACGATGGGGATCACCCCGAGCTGCAACAGCTGGCGAAAGGTGCGGTAGCTGTTGACATAGCGCGATCGCTGCACCAAGTCGCTGCGGGTGAGTAGCACCTGGGCCATGGGCTGGCCTAGGGAGGTAAACAGGTCGTCATACACCCGCATCAGCCGACCTTGACCCACCGCCGCCACTGCCTGCTTCATGGCGATGGTGCGAGGCCGTTCACTCAGCCCTAGGCGGGCGCAGCCCACCCCCACCGCCCCAGAAGACACCAAAATCAGCCGATGGCCCTGACGCTGTAGGGCACAGAGGGTTTCGACCAAACTGGCAATGGTAGATAGGGCCAGATGCCCGGTTTCTGAGCGGGTCAGGCTGGACGTACCGATTTTGACCACGAGGGTCTGACCAGGCGGGGCAGCAGGGGAAACGAGGCTCAAGGGTCAACCGAATAGAAGATTCAGGCTTTCAATATCTCACGATCGGCTACGCAAAGCCTGACTGCGGCCAACCGAATCGCCACGGGAAGCAGGCGACATGTCTACAAGTCCAGATCCTAGGCTAAAGTCTGACACTCGCGGCCTAAAAGCCCTCGCAAAATCGTCACTCGCCAACCCTGACAAAAAACAACGGGACGCTCCGAACTCTCGAAGCGCCCCGCCGACGGTATATCAATTTGTCTATCTCTGAGGTTTTTTATTTTGCTTAACCTCAACTTATGAACCCTATTGTCATCAACTTTTGACCCGAAGTCTCTGGCCTGAATATTTTCTTTATGTTTCTGTAGATGACGTTAAATAAGCCAGTGTGTTGACTGGCAATCAACCGTTACTTTGCGCAGCATTGCAGCGGGGCGGGGCAGCGGTAACCGTTCTGGAGGGTGGGTTTAGGGGCGGCCCTGGATGGTTTAGCCCTAGCTGCGATAGACCTTGAACGTGACCCCCAGCAACCGGGAAATCCAGACCTCTAATGCCCTGAGGGGATAGCGGCGGGATCGCTTGCTGGCAGGACTCACCATCGGCTCAACCAGGATGGTGAACATGCCCAGGCGATTGCCTGCTAACACATCCGTAAACAGTCGATCCCCAACCATTGCTACCTGGTGAACCGGCAGGTTCATGGCTTGGGCGGCGCGGCGCAGCTTGCGGCGAGAGGGCTTGCCAGCGCCAGTGACGTAGGGCACATCCAGGGTTTCTGCAATCCGGCTAATCCGGGTGACGCTGAGGTTGTTGCTGACTAGCCAGAGGCTGACCTGGCTGCGCATTTGCTGTAGCCACTGCTGCACATCTTCAGTGGTGTCGATTTCGCTGATGGGGACTAGGGTTTCGTCTACATCGAGAACAAGTCCCCGTAAGCCATGGCGCTCGATCAGTTCTGGGGTGATTGCCAGCACTGAGTTACCTAGAACGACATCAGGCTGAAGAAGCTTGCCCCAACCCATAATCCCCATCACCATTGGCCATTACCGCCGAAATACCTTAACCACCATACTCTAGTCTCTGGATGGACTACAGACTATATTCTCCGGGGGAGGTTCTTAGGCCACTAGGGCGCGTCTTCTGGCAGATCTTGAGGAAAATCTTCAAGCCTGCAAAGCGGTTTTAGGGCGCGGGCTCTGCTTCTAGGCTGGCGTCAACTTCGTCGCGGATTTGGGCTTGGGCGGCTTCATGTTCGGCCAGGGTGCGGCTGAAGACGTGGGTGCCGTCGTAGCGGGCGACAAAGTAGAGGAAGTCGGTGTCTTCTGGAGAAAGGGTGGCTTCTAGGCTGGCGACGCCGGGGCTGGCGATGGGGCCGGGGGGGAGGCCAGCGTTGAGGTAGGTGTTGTAGGGGTTTGGGGTTTCAACCTGGGCAAAGGTGAGGGGGGTTTCCCGAGTTTGGCGGATGCCGAGGCCGTATTCTACGGTGGGGTCAGCTCCGAGGGGAATGCCTTGCTCTAGGCGGTTGGTAAAGACCCCCGCGATCCGGTTGCGCTCGTCATCAACCACGGACTCTAGCTCGACGATGCTGGCCAGGGTGACCCAGTCCAGTAAGTCCATGTCGTTGGGGGTGTCTTGGTACACCGGCAGGGCGACTTGCTCAAAGCGGTCGAGCATGATCTGGATAATCACGTCTGGGGTGATTTGCCCGGCAGGTAGCTGGTAGGTGTCGGGATAAAGGAATCCTTCTAGGTGGGGCAGGTCGTCGGGCAGCCAGGGGTAGCGGTCGCTGGGGATGACTTCGGTGGCGGCCAGGAAGTCTTCAGCCGAAAAGAAGCCGTTGGCGTCGAGGGCCGCCGCGATCCGTTCGCGGTTCCAACCTTCGGGAATGGTGAAGCCGACTTGCTCAACGTCCCCCAGCCAAATTTGGTTGGCGATCGCATTCATCGGGTCGGTTGACGACAACAGGTAATTCCCCGCCTGAAAGCCGCCATCAGGGTCGCGCCACTGTCGCCAACGCACCCACAGTGACCAGGCGGTGCTAGAGCGAATCATCCCCGCTGCTTCTAGGTCACGCCCGATTTGGCGACCGGAGGTGCCGGACGGGATCTCAATTTGTACTGTGCTGTCGGCTTCGGTGACGGGGGTGGGGGCAGCCGTGGCCCAACTCCACCAAGCCCAGCCTTGCCAGCCCGCAACACCAATGGCGGCAGGCAGCAGCAGTAGGTAAAAGAGTCCCTTGGTAATGCGGGATTTCATGGGTGAGATCTCAAACCAGGGTCTAGAGACAGGGGGTCAGCTCAAAAAGACTGAACTAGTCCAACATGTCGAAAAGTTGGTCAGAAAGTTGCGATCGCAACCGTTGAAAATCTTCTGGCGGCACCAGTTCCGGATCACCCTGGGCATTGAGCCGAGCAAAAAACAGCAGGGGCTCTAGGGGGGTGCAGATGGTGAACTCTTCCTCCTCATGGAAGAAGGTCGCCAGGATCTGGAATTCTTCGTCCTGAAGGTCTTCCCCGCTGGGGTCATCTTCGACCTCTAGGGTAAAGCAATCATCGTCCTTGGGCTCTGGCAGGTCTCCGGAAGCCGTTAGGGTATGGGCACTGCGCTGTAGAGCTAGGTTATGCTCTTCCAGCACGGCTTTGGCGGTGGGGAAGATCACCTCAATATCGGCATCATCGACATCGACGAGCACTTCTTCCTCGTCGTCCTCTTCGGACTGCCAGACAAAAATTTCAATCGGCGAATCCACCGGCAGCAGCAGCAGGTAGTCGTCCCCATCTACATCGAGGGTTTGCTCGACAAAGCAGGCCAACGACCGGCCTGTTCCATCCCGCAACAACACAATCGGATTGTCCTCACCCTCGCCCTGGGGCTGCCGATCGGAGTTGGCGTCGCCAGAGGGGTTGCGTTTATAAGCCGCCATGCAATAAGTCCTCACGGGGATAAGAAGGGTCGCCAGCATCCCCAGGGGATGGGGTGGCATTACGACGTTGATCCAACCATTGCTGCAAAATAATCGCTGCCGCTTTGCGGTCAATCATGGCCCGATTTCGGGAGGGAGATTGGCGCTGGGCAATCATCATTTGCTCGGCTTGAAAGGAAGTCAGCCGCTCGTCCACATACTCAACCGGCAAGTCCAAGGCCGCCGACAGTCGCCGGGCCTTTTTCTGTACCTGTTTTGCTTGGGATCCCAGACTACCATCCATTGTGTAGGGCAATCCCACCACCAACACCTGCACCTGGCGCTGGTTAACCAGGTCGCGTAACTCGCTCACCATTTGGTTGAAGGTTCGGGCTTCTAGGGTGGTGAGTCCGGTGGCAATTAAGCCGGTGCGATCGCACCCTGCCACCCCGGTTCGCTTACTGCCAATATCTAACCCTAGCGCCGACACAAAGCCCATTTTGCGCAATCTCTAGCCTTTTGACTGGTTTTCTCCATTATCGGAGCTGGTGTCACTAGGCTGCTTCTGAATCGGCGAAAACTTAGGGGCGTCTGAACTCTCTTTGCGGCTGGGAAGATCACTGAGCCAAGACATCCGCCCCGGCACCGCCTTACCGCCAGACTGCAGCCCTGGCAGCACATCCGCCAGCTGTAGCCCTTCTAGGGAAACCGGCTTAGACTCCCGCAGCTTGTGCCAAACCGAGCGGGACATCATCAAGCTGTGATCCATCCGCACCGCGCCGATGCGGTTGAGATACTCCTCTCGCTCGGGCTGATAGTCCACCGACGCTAGCCGCAGGGAGCGCTCTGGCCCCCCTTGCAGCACTCGGGCCATCTGAGCCAGCAGCTCAGGATAAAGCCAGGTGTATGCCGGATGCACGGTGAATTCAGCTTCGTGGGGCTGATCGGCTTCTCGGCTCACGGTGACGGAAAAATGGCCGATTGCCGCCTTGCGCTGGGGCTCAAACACGTAGGCGCTAATGGTCTCGCTACGGTTGACCCAGCGGGTGACGTTGCGGCCCATGGACTGCAACATTCCGGTCTTAAAGTCTTGAAGTTGGTGGTCGAACACCTGACGCACTAGGGGCGGCATAGAAGCGGTATCGAGCTGGTAGAGCAACTGGGCGTCGGCATTGCTCACCGGCAGCAGGTTGGGTAAATCCGGCTCCCGCTCAGCCAGTTCCGCCAGTAGTTCCGGCGGCAGTGCCCAGTAGGTCACCTGGGCCAGGGGCTGAAAGCCGTTCTGGCGATAGAGTGCGATCGCAGCTTTGTTGTTGACATTGACCTCAATCAGCCAAGTCCGGGCTTCCCAAATTTTTTCAAAGCAATAGCGCAGCAGGCTAGAGCCCACATCGCCAAACATTGCCCCACCCTTTGCGCCGCGATTCACCGCAATCCGCTCCACCCGCCAAGTGCTGCGGGTGCGGTTAAAGGGCGACACCTGAATCAGGCCCAGGATTTCCCCGGCTTTTTCCGCCACAAATGCCCCCAGCAAATGCTGGAGCGGATTGGGAAACAAGCTGAGGAACTTCAGCGGCCCATACCAGCGCCGCAGATGGTCTAAATGCTCTGCGGTCTCCTGGGAATCAATTGGATCGCCCGCCTCTAGCAAGGTCTCGCTCACCTGACCCAGACGATCCAAATCGCGATGCTGAAGCGGACGAATGGTAGAACTGGGCGAGGAGGTGCCGTTAGCCATAGCTAGCTAAAAATAGATTGGAGAAAACGAGCCACCCTTCCACGATAACGCACTTGCCAAGCTCCCAGCAGGGTCTAGGGGTTGCGAGGTCTAACTAACACCACTGGAGTCTGCTCATCAGCGTTGCCCGCTGGGTTGTCCATCAGGGCTTGGCTGAGCAGGGCTTGGTCGGTGGCGGCGGTGGCGGCTAGGACTTTGACGGCTTTGAGGTCGTTGACATCGACGATCGCCGCTTCGAGGCCAGTCTCCTGGCGGATTTGGTTGACGACCTGCTGGGGGTCGTGGGGGCCGAGGATGATGAACTGGTCGTAGGGGGGCAGGGTGCCGGTGACATCGTCGATTAGGCGGGCTTGTTCCCCGGCCAAGCTGTAGAACATGCCGGGCTTATTCAGCAGTTTTTTGGCGATCGCACCGCCAATGAAGGCATAGACCACCCGCCAGGGGCCAACGATGTCCACCAGGGTTTGCATGCCGCAGGCCGTAGCCAGGCTAGAGGTGGGCAAAAAGTAGCGGCAGACCCGTCGGGCCACAAAGCCGGGCTGAATATCTGCCGGATGCCGCCAGCGGCCCTGCATGATCGCCACGGGGGTTTCGCCAATGGTGACAATGTCTCCCGGCTGGGCGTGGGGCTGGACATAGCGCTTGACGATGTCTACCGGGGTGTCCAAATGGGTCAGCAGGTGGGTAGGAACGGGCAGTACCTCGGCCACGGTCGCCTGCCGCCAGGGCCGCTCGGCTTTGGGGTCAGGGAACTTCAGCGGCACGATGATGTGGCGGGTTTTGGGAATGCGGCCTTGGGGGCCATAGGTGACGTAGTGCAGCTTCACCCAGACCGTTTTGAGCGGGCTGAGGTCGGCCCCCTTGATGTCTACGGTGATGGCGGCGGTGGTGCTGTGTCCAGCTTTGGTGATGTAGCCAAACCAGTAGTTATCGGCTCGGGCTGGGATGCCCGGGTGTTGGGGGGTGACGGTGGTGGTGACGCTGACCCCGTCGAGGCTGTCACCAGACAGCACCGTGGCCTCGGCCCGGCATTCTGGAATCATCACTTCAAAGCGGCGGGTGCGGTTTTCGAGCTGGGGTAAGCCCGTCACCCGGTAGTGACCCGGCTGGACTTCGTCGAGATGCCAGTCCCCGGCGACGACCTCTAGAACGTTGCCCGGCTGTTGACGATACTGGTATTCCACGAAGGCCAGCACTAAAGCCACCAGCACGCCGAGGGCGATTACGATTCCCAACACAACTTCTGCCACAATGGTCACTCCTGTTTGTGCAGCCGATTCTAAGCCGATCTGGTCAGGCTGATTACGAGAATCAAACCTGAAGAATCCCGCTAGGATCTCAGAAAGATCCTTCGGGGCTGACCATCGACCGCCTAAGACTGGACTGCCTGGCGGCTGATGCGACCCGTGATCTGACCTGACTCAAGCCAATGCCGATCAATTATGCCGGGGTCGGGGGACAGGTGTCAGGTTTACAAAACTTAGAATCTGGGGCAGGATTTCATTAACTAATATTTCTCCCTGGGCTAAGTCACCTCAGGGCAACTCTCGTCGGGTTAAGTCTCATCGGGTTAAGTGGACGGAGCTGTCGTGACTGGACAGCACAGTTTGAGGACAAAGCATTGAAGGGGTCTGGGATGAGTCGATTAATGTCGGTAGAACGGGGATTCCTGATCGGCCATGTGGTGTCGATGGCGTTTGGCTTGGCGGGGCTGCTGCTAGTGGTGCCCCATCCAGAGTTTTTGCAGTATGTTCCCGGCGGCTCAACCCTATTCGCCTGGAGTATGGCTGGGGGCGGGGTCGGCTACATTCTGTTGGGCACGGTGGCGGTGGCCCTGTATGCCTATCGCACCCTAGGGTTGCGATCGCTGCTGAGCTTTATGGTTCCAGCCATTGGTATTTCCTTAGGCAGTGAACTGCTGGGCACCAGTACGGGCTTTCCCTTTGGCGACTACACCTACTTGAACGGTCTGGGCTACAAGGTTGCCGGACTGGTGCCGTTTACGATTCCCCTGTCCTGGTTTTACCTGGGGTTGTGTGCTTATCTGCTGGCTCTGGCGGGGCTGGGTCAGGTGTCGCTGGTGGCAAAGCTGGCCAGCATTGGCGTTGGGGCCATGCTGCTGATGTCCTGGGACTTCGTGCTAGACCCGGCCATGAGCCAGACCGATTTACCGTTC
>PXDR01000182.1 GCA_003566335.1 Cyanobacteria bacterium T3Sed10_344R1 | reverse complement strand
TCAAAGTCAAAGGCTGCGATCGCATCTTCGACCGTAAACGTCGCGGTTTCGGCCCGCAAGTCATAGCCAGTTTCTAAATTGAGCGTGCCGTCCCCAGTCACCGCCACATCGCTGTAGCGCCCCACCACATTCTCAAACCGAATCTCCGACCCCCGGAAAGCCATCTGGCCATCGACATCCTGGAAAGGCTGGGGTAAAAAGGCGGCTCCTAGGTCAGTCCCCTCAATTTGCAGCAACCCGCCCATATCAATCGGCTGATTCGGGCGAATCGACAGATCCACCGTGCCGCTGACTTCTCCACCCGCCGCCGTGATGGGTAACGGCTGAGCGAGGAAAGCATTAAGCACCGCCATCACCTGATCACCCACCAGGTCTTGGCCCTGGATCGACAGATTGATGTGGTTGGTTGGGGTGGCCGCCGGCGTAACGCCGTCTACGCCGTCTGCACTAGACATCAGCACGAGTGCTTCGGCCCCAGGCACCCGCAGCACCGCACCCCGCACCCGCAAATCACCGCCCCGGTCAGGATTACCGCGAAAGTCAAAACTAAACTGCTGACTGTCAACCTGGCTGCCAGTCGGCTCCCCCGCCGGATCGAGACGATCCACAGCAACCGTATCAATCAACAGTTCCCCAGAAACTTGGCTGAGGGCAACTGCTGGGATCGGCGTTTCCTCATCCTCCTCGTAGGGCTGCAGCAGCAAATCTGCCTGCCGCAGGCCGACCGATCCCACCCGCACCTGAAAGAACGGATCGCGGTCAGGTTCTGGCAGCTCAATATCTAAAACAAACCACCGCCGCTCCTCATCCTGAGCCAAATAGCCAGTGGCCCCTTGGCCCTGAATATGCAGGTCAAGCTCTCGGGTCACCAGGGTTTGCAGCAGGTTGAAGCGCACCTCCACCGAGTCCAGGAAAAGCTCGTCTTCGTCATCGGCTGTTGCCGGTAGAGCCGACGCCCCAAGCTGAATCCGGCTCAAAGACACTCGCTCGACCTGCCCAAGCTCCACCGGACGGTCTAGGGTATCGGTCAGCAATTCTGACACCAGCGGCGACAGGCGCTGATGCACAAATGTCCAGGCCCAAAGTGCGCCCCCCGCTCCGGCCAGCACCGCCACAGCTCCGGCGGTGAGTCCAATCGCGACCCAGGGTCGCCGACGATTCGGGGGTTGAGGTTGAGGATCAGTGGGAGGATCGGGCTGAGAATCGGGCTGGGGATTGGGAGTATTCGTCATGATTGCCTTACATCACCGGATGCACCCGATGTCTGCCCAACAGCTTGCGAAAACTTGCTGTGAAAACTAGTCGTAAAAACTGGTCGAATCTCTAAGTCAAAGCACTAAATTAATCTTAGGTTTACCCCGTTCGGCGGGGAATGTCTATGGCTTTTTCCTTTGGTCGCTATCTTATCGATTTATTGGCCCAGGTCTTAACCCAACTCGTCCCCTCTGAGTTATGGGCTTGAAGCTTCTGAACTGGCTTCACCAGAGACGATGGCAGGTCTCAGAAAGATTCCACAGGATGTCTCTGACCACCGCACCAGGGGGTTGCGATCCCCCTTAAGATAAACGGGGTAAGCCATCAGAATTGTTCGAGTCTTCCCCAAGCGACGGTTAGGTTATGCAAGTTTACGTCATCCTATTTAACGCCCGCACCGACAACGAAGGGATTCACACCTATCGTTTGGCCGATCGCCATATCGTGTTGATGTTCGAGGCTGAGGACGACGCCACCCGGTTTGCCCTGATGCTAGAAGCCCAGGATTTCCCCCCTGCGACTGTAGAGTCCATGGCAGAAGAGGACATTCGCGGCTTCTGCGACACTGCGAAATACGAGTGTCGGTTGGTGCCCGAAGGGTCGCTCGTCACCCCTCCAGAGCAAAACGTAGAGCGCACCACTTGGAGCCCAGAGGGCCAAGAAACCGATGTGCCCGCACCTGCCGCAGAACCAGATCAAGCCGGGTCTAGTGCTGATGCTGAAATTGAGCGGATGCGCCAGCAATTAGAGCGGCTGCTGTAAGGCCACAGCATTCCAGTGTTGCAACGTTCCAGTGCCGCAGCGTTTTAGTAATTGGGGTGAGCAAACCGTGACGTCTCCTGAATTTCCTGCTGATTCCAGTTCCGTGGGTGCCTCTTCCGTGAATTCATCGGGTTCATCTTCGGGTTCATCTTCGGGTTCATCTATAGAAGATCCGTCAGATGCGTCTGCTGAAGATCCGGTCAATCGAGGGCATTTGCTGACCGAGCAAAATAACCCCCTCAGTCAGCAGCTAGATCAGCTGTCTCCCCTGGAATTGGTGGATCTGTTCAACCAAGAGGACAGTCGCACCTTAGATGCGATCGCAGCCGCCAGAGAACCCCTAGCCTTAGCGATTGAGCAAACCGCCACTGCCCTGCGCCAAGGCGGTCGCTTGTTCTACATCGGCGCAGGCACCAGCGGTCGCCTGGGGGTGCTAGATGCCGCAGAATGTCCCCCCACCTTTTGCACCCCGCCGGAGCTCGTACAGGGTATTCTGGCAGGCGGCGCAGCGGCCCTGATCAAAAGCTCAGAAGGGCTAGAAGACAACCCAGAAGATGGGGAAAATGCGATCGCCCATCGCCACATCACTGTGCAGGATGTGGTGGTTGGCATCACCGCTGGGGGCACCACGCCCTATGTTCACGGTGCGCTAAAAGCCGCCAAAGCCCGAGGGGCCACCACAATTTTCATCGCCTGTGTTCCGGCAGATCAGGTGACGGCACCCGCAGACATTGACATTCGGCTGATTGTCGGGCCAGAAATCCTGGCCGGGTCAACCCGTTTGAAGGCCGGTACCGTGACCAAGATGGCCCTGAATATTCTATCCACGGGCGTCATGGTGCAGTTGGGCAAGGTCTACGGCAACCGGATGGTGGATGTGTCGGTCACCAACATCAAGCTGCGAGACCGGGCGCTGCGGATGATTTGTGACCTGACTGAGCTAGATCGGGGCGCTGCTGCCACCTTGCTTGACGCCAGTGGACAGCAGGTAAAAGTCGCCCTGCTCATGCACTGGCGTAATTGGGATCAAGCCACCGCTGCCGCCCATCTCACCCGCTGTCAGGGGCAGCTCCGGCAGGCGCTGAACACCCCTAATGCTGAGCCCTAACCTCAACCCAAAATCCCTCGATTGAAGGATAGCGGTTTGTCCCTTTCTACAGAAAACAATCACGCTCCAGTCTTGTCACGCTAAAGATGACGCAGATTAGAGCGCGAGGTTTTTTATGACTTTTCGACAAAACACTAAACGGATAACTGGCTTGATGGCGGGTGGTGCGATCGCAGCGGCTGCCGTCCTAATTCCCACCACAGCCCAAGCTGGGGTCAATCTAAACTTCGGCGGTGAGCGAGAAGGCGTCCAGCCCCGCATCTCTACCGATGGTGAAAACTTGAACCTGGAGTTAGAAGAACGCCGACGGCCTGAAACCCAGGTCGAGATTCGCGATGGCGGCGTTAACATCGAGCAGACCCGCCCCGAACCCAACTCTATCCTCAACATCACGACTCCCCTGAATGAGCAGGACGAGGCACAAGAGTAGTCCTCAAGCATCAAGGCTTTCAGGCATTTAGACCAGACCGTCAGGCGTAAAGCCAAGTCGTCTTCTGCTTAGGGCGACAGCTTGCGTTTGACTGAGTTGGTTCAACTCAATTCTCGATCCTTGAACTTAGGATCTCAGGGCACCTGGCTACGGCGGGGTGTCCAACTTGCATTACAGCAACCGCAATTGCTCAACCGGGCTCGGATCTGGTGGCTGACGAGTTTGCCCCTTGAATTTATTAGACGATTTAGACCGCGCCCTAGGTGGGGTGATATTACAAACCAAGTCCGCAGGGCTTCTGCTTCAGCCCCATCTAGAACCGCCAAATCTAGCGGCGGCGGAAACAGGCTGTCTGGCAAAACTGTCTGAAAAATAACTGCCTGAAAAATACGATCCAAACCAGCCCTAAGCGGCCAGTTGTGCCCTAACCCAGCCTCGAAAAGCCTTAATCAGCTCCAGATAGTCCATAGTGCTGGCCTGCTTCACGAAGCCCGCAAGCTCTGGCAAAGGAACGTTCTGAAAAAACTGGCTCTGTTGACTATCGACATAGCCAGCATTCTGAAGCTGCCTCACGATTAGAGTCGTGCCGTTGTAGATCCAAACCTCTGGCACCCCCAGTGCTTCGTAAATCTGGAGACGTTTCTGGGAACCGCTAGTCACATCAATTTCAATCACCAGATCCGGAGCTGGATCTGCCGTCAAATCCAAGCGCCGCTTGCCGCGTACCGCTTCAATATTGGCAATGTAAAAACATTTATCTGGCTCGACCCCACTAAACGCCGGTTGGCTAAACGTTGTAGACCCAAGCGGATAGATCTGCACAGCCAGCTCTTCCGCCAAAGTTTCAACAAAACGACCCAGCACTTCTTTGCTGAGTTCATGTTCTGGAGACGGCGTCATGATCTCTAGATTGCCTTGGTGGTAGGTCAGCCGCAGGCGACGTTGCTCACCTAGCTCCTGCCGCAACCGTTCGTAAGTCTGCCAGCTAATGCCAGACAGATGGATGATTTCTGTTGGGGGCGAAAGTAGCGTTCCTGTCATAGCAAACCGTGACGACAGACCTCAAGCTACGGGGGGCTAAGCCAGCCAGCTAGTTACAGTTTACTCAGCTCACTATGTTTATCTTAACCAGGGATTTAGCGGGAGAACGGCGGTTGGGTCGAGGGTCGATCTCGGGCCGGCGGACGGGTAGACGACAAAGGGATTTGATCTGTCACTGAATCTGCCAGAGGCTGATCAACTGGGAACTGACGCCGATAACGCTGGCGATACAGCAGCTCTAACCGACCGCCATAGTCCTGGATGATCGCCCGCTGGCGACGGTAGAGCCCCTGAAACCCATTGGCAAACAGCAGCGTGTAGATTGCCACCACCATTCCCACTGCCGTAGACACCAGCGCTTCCCCAATGCCCAGGGTGACGTTGCGGGCCGCAGCCCCCGACGCATCCCCCAACTGCACCGAGGCCAAGGCGTCGATCAGGCCCAAAATCGTGCCCAGCAGCCCCAAGAGCGGAGCCACCCCAATTACCGTGCCAAAGATTGTGCTGAACCGACTTAGCCCCGGCAGCTCCGCCTGAGCCGCCCGCTCTAACCCCAGGCGAAATTCCTCCGGCGTTGCTTCCGGCAGTTGTAGGGCCGCTAAAAAGATGCGGGGCAAGGGCAAATCAGTGTGTTGGGCTAGGTGTGCGATCGCATCCCCATTCGCCTCACCCTCATCCTGAGGATAGGCCCGCAAAAAAATTTGAACAATCGTTCCCTGATGCCGCAGCAACCGCCACCAAAACAGCCCCCGCTCTAGGAACAGTGCCGTCACCAGCACCGAAAACCCCAGCAGCGGCCACATCACAACGCCGCCCAGCGCAAACAAATTCGCAATGACAGTCATGTCTTCCCCCCAGATGCCCCAAGTCGCCCCATTCTACCGATCGGGGCGACCCAAGCCAGCGGCAATCTAGCCGACCCGAGGCACATGATCAATCTGGGCATAGCCGCTAAACACCAGCGTCTTACCCTGGGTTTCCAGGCGATTGACCCGCAGCATCACCCCATCCAGGTTAAAGCGGTCAAAATCCACCATGTCATTCAGCACATCCACAAACGCGCTGGTCACCACCTCAGACAGCCCCTGATTATCGGCCTCAATATCAGCCGACAGAAACTCCGGCTGATCAAACGTCAGCCGCTTGCGCCGCTCCAACTTCAAATGAGCTTGAAGCGCAATGTCAACATTGCTGCGGTTGGGCAAATCAGCTTTAGCCCGAATTTCGACCCGTGCTTGGGGCAACAGGGTCAAGCTGACATCGCGGAAAGAAACCGGTTCTCCCCCAGATAGCTCCAGCAGTCGAGGATGGGTCACCCCCACCAACCGCTTCTGCACCAGCTCAGCCTCAAACGCCTCGTTAATCGCGGGTTCACTCAAGATCACCCGAGCGATCGCATTAGTCGGTTGCCGCAAACGCAGGTTGCCGCCGAACAGAGCCCCCAAATCTAGTGCGACCGCATCAGTCTCGAACGACATCATGTCCGCTCGAAACTGCCGCCGAATCACTAGCCCCTTACCTTCCATCTTGAAGCCGTCGATGGTGCCCTGCAGCAGCTTACTCGCTGGCTGACAGCGAATCTCAACGTCCACCGACTCGCTCTGACTAAACAGGTGGCGAATAGACTGGGTGGCTACAGAGTTCAGCATCCGCTCGCCGAAATCCATACCCGTGTTGTTTTTCAAATCGGTTAAGCCACCAAACATAAAACCCTGCACTACGGACTCGCTATTGCTACAGATTGACCTGCGGCCCAAAAGCCACTGCTGAATCTACTCCGTTGTAACAAAGTGTAACGAAGTTTGGGGGCTAATGGCGGTAATTCAGCGTTAATCTCCCAACGAAAAGCCCTGAGACAAGACCAGTCAGGTCATTTGAACTGTTGATTCCACCACCGCCCGCCTTCCGAGTCTGGTCTACCTGTCTGGCCTACCCGGACTGTTGAGGCCGACCACTCAGACTAACCGCCTGGGGCAAAATCTCGGCAGTTGCCATCAGCTGAGCCAAGTCAACGCCAGCTTCTAACAGGCAAGCGTGGTGGCTGTAGGGCAACTCCAGCACCGTCGCCTGGGGAATCGCCCGCTTGAGCCGTTGAGCCTCCTCTACAGACGGCAGCAGCCGATCGGCCCGGCTCGCCACAATCAGCGTCGGCTGTTGAACTTGGTGTAGCGGCAGCCGATTCAGCTGAAACTGCCGCAGCAGGGACAGCCGCCAGCTCGTACCCACTGCCGAAATCGACTGCATCGCCTCAATCAGTGCCGCTCGGCTGGCTTGACTCACTCGGTCGGCCCCAATCAAAAACGGGACTAATCCCACCGTAGACAATCGGTACATCGACTCCGACATCAACCGGACAAATGGCGTGCCCCAAGCCAGCCACGGTCGGTGCTCAAAGGCCGACGCCGGGTTGACCAACACCAGGCCATTGACCAGCTCCGGAAACTTAGCGGCCAGCATCAACGCCAGACATCCCCCGAACGATTCCCCGCAAACATATACCCCCCGCCGTCCCACAGTTCGGATCAACGCCGCCCCCTGCTCAGCCAAATCATCCCAAGTGCTGCAATCATCTTCCCCCAGCCGCAGACAGCGCACCTCAAAATAAACCTCCAGCCCAGGCAATTGCAGCGTCAGCAGTTGCCCCGTGCCATCCATACCGGGAACATAAACCAGCACCGGCTTATGGGGCTGGGATTTGCCAGGACGAAACCAAGAGATTGGGGAAAAGGGCATGGATCAAGGCCGGTAGCAAGAACGCAAAAACAGCGAGAAACCGTGAGAACGAGAAGCCGTGAAAAGAGACAGACAACGCCAGTTAGGCAGACTTCAAAAGCCGGGACACTTCCTGGCGGCAGGCTTCGGTAATGTCCTCAACCAACGCTTTCGCCCCCTTGCCACGATACTGCTGTCGCTGCCGGTCAGTAATCACCAGCGGACGGCCCACCAGGACACGGGTCTGGCGGTAAACCAAAATTGGATGCCCCCCAGGTTGATTGAACAGCGGTTCCTGGGGGTCAAATAGACTCAGCAACTTAAGCGGAATCGGCGATTCAAACCCCTGATCGGTTGAGAGAATTGCCGTGGGGACAATCGACAGCGACGACACAGGGCTGCGCAGCGCTAGATGGGCAAAGCCGCGATGAAATGTACAAAGCTGCCTCGGTGGGTTCAGGCGCACCATAGAGGCTGGGCCTTCTGGGAAAATGCCGATCGCAGTTTGGTGCTTCAGCCGCTGGGTTGCTTGATCGAAAAACTGCTTTTGCCCTCGCCCCGATCCATCCAGGGGAAACCCCCCAAGCTGGCTCACAAAGTCCCGCATCAACGGCACTTGGCCCATGTAGTGGTGGCAGGCAAAGTGAATGGGTTGATTCAGCGCACTCATCAACACGGGCGCATCCAAGAAGCTGCGGTGGTTGCTGATAATGATTTGTCCGCCGGGCGGCAGTGGATAGCAAAAATGGGTTTGGACAGTGGTTCCTAACAGCCTTAGCAACCCTTGAGAGAACTGTAGTGGCCCTTTGGGGGATCCTTCGGGTTTGCCAACCGGCTTGGGCGTAACAACGGGCGAGCTGAGCATGAACTCTCCTGACAGGCGGACAGTGGGCTATTGCGATCGCAACCCTTGCGACATCTAACCCCCAGCCCATATTCACATTTCTTTACGAACTCTCTCACCATAGCAAATCCTGCTGTGCTGAGCCGTCAGTCCGGCATAGCAGTCGGGGGTTGTTGCGATCGCAACATGACAACAGCTGATGATTGATCCCGCTGAAAATCCCCACAAGACGTTTCAGCTCAGATTTCTGACCAAGCACTTAGCTCAAAGCATGAGGCCATCCAAATTGCCCCCGAGAAAAACAGCCGAGCCATCGGCCCATAGTGCAGCAGTGGTTCAAGCACCTACCGATCTCCTGGATTGCCAGATTATTGCCAGATTATTGCCAGACTACCGTTCAAACCTACTATTTCTGAATCAGTCGCGAGTACACCACGAAAAGTCGATCCAAGCAAAGCTA
>PXDR01000337.1 GCA_003566335.1 Cyanobacteria bacterium T3Sed10_344R1 | reverse complement strand
TGTACTGGTGGTGGGTATAGAGCGCCGCCTGGGTGGTGTAGTCCCGCGCAATGAAGGCATAGGAGGGCAGCGAATACATGTGCTGCGCCACCAGGGACGTAACCACACCAAGGGAAGCCAAGGCCAGCGCCAGCTGGAAGTGAAGGGAGTTATTCAAGGTGTCATACAGACCCTTGTGACCTTCACCCAGACCGCCTTTGGGCGGACGGTGAGCGTTGAGAATTTCCTTGATGCTGTGACCAATACCGAAGTTCGTCCGGTACATGTGGCCCGCAATGATGAAAATCACTGCGATCGCCAGGTGGTGGTGAGCGATATCCGTCAGCCACATCGCCTCAGTCTGGGGATGGAATCCACCCAAGAACGTGAGGATAGCGGTGCCCGCACCTTCAGACGTGCTGAAGATATGGTTGGCCGTATCCGGATTCTGGGCGTAGACCCCCCAGTTACCGGTGAAGAACGGAGCCAAACCCGCTGGGTGAGGTGGCGTAGACAGGAAGTTGTCCCAGCCCACGTGCTGACCCCGAGATTCGGGAATAGCGACGTGAACCAAGTGCCCAGTCCAAGCCAAGGAGCTAACCCCAAACAGACCCGCCAGGTGGTGGTTCAGTCGAGACTCAGCATTCTTGAACCAAGAAAGGCTGGGGCGGAACTTGGGCTGAAGGTGCAGCCAGCCTGCGAACAAGAAGACCGCAGATAGCAGCAGCAGACCCACCGCACCGGTATATAGCTCACCATTGGTGCGCATACCGATGGTGTACCACCAGTGGTAGATCCCAGAGAACGCGATGTTCACGGGGTTAGACGCGCCAGCTTGGGTGAACGCATCCACCGCAGGCTGACCGAAGTGAGGGTCCCAAATCGCGTGGGCGATGGGACGGACGTTCAGCGGATCTTTGACCCACTGTTCAAAGTTGCCTTGCCAGGCGACGTGGAAGAGATTGCCGGATGTCCAGAGGAAAATGATCGCCAAGTGGCCGAAGTGGGAAGCAAAAATCTTTTGGTAAAGATTCTCTTCCGTCATGCCGTCATGGCTTTCGAAATCGTGAGCGGTGGCAATCCCGTACCAAATCCGACGTGTTGTCGGATCAGCCGCCAGATCCTGGCTAAATTTCGGGAATTTCGTTGCCATAGTCTTTTAACGAGTCCTCCGCGCTCTTAACCTACTGCAATTATTCGAGCCAGGAAGAATGACCAGGTGGTCACAATCCCTCCCAAGAGGTAATGAGCTACCCCAACGGCCCGACCCTGAGTGATGCTCAGTGCACGAGGCTGAATTGCCGGAGCAACTTTCAGTTTGCTGTGCGCCCAAACGATGGACTCAATCAGCTCTTGCCAGTAGCCACGGCCACTGAACAGGAACATCAGGCTGAAAGCCCACACAAAGTGCGCTCCCAAGAACAGCAGGCCATAGGCGGACAGGGCGGAACCATAGGAACCAATCACCTGAGACGCTTGCGCCCATAGGAAGTCACGCAACCAACCGTTGATGGTGATAGCGCTGTTGGCAAAGTTGCCAGCAGTGATGTGGGAAACTGCGCCGCTGTCGGACACCGTGCCCCAAATATCAGACTGCATCTTCCAACTGAAGTGGAAAATCACAATCGAGAGGGAGTTGTACATCCAGAACAGACCCAGGAAGACATGATCCCAACCAGAAACCTGGCAGGTACCGCCCCGACCGGGACCATCACAAGGGAAGCGGAAGCCAAGTTCACCCTTGTCTGGAACCAGACGAGAGCTCCGGGCATACAGCACCCCTTTCAGGAGAATCAACACCGTCACGTGAATTGTGAAAGCGTGAATGTGGTGAACCATGAAGTCTGCGGTGCCCAAAGGCATTGGCATCATGGCCACTTTGCCAGCAACTGAGACGACGTCACCGCCGAACACAGGACTGACACTAGCCATGGCGTTTGGCGCAGTCGCAGCACCCGCAGCAGCCGTGTGAATTCCTTGCACCCACTGTGCAAACACAGGCTGAAGCTGGATAGCGCTGTCTGAGAACATGTCCTGAGGACGTCCCAGCGCACGCATGGTGTCGTTGTGAATGTACAGACCAAAGCTATGGAAGCCGAGGAAAATACAAACCCAGTTGAGGTGGGAAATAATCGCATCCCGGTGACGCAACACCCGATCGAGCAGGTTATTCACATTCCCTGCTGGGTCGTAGTCACGCACCATAAAGATGGCACCGTGAGCACCAGCCCCCACAATCAAGAAGCCGCCAATCCACATGTGGTGGGTAAACAGCGAAAGCTGGGTGGGGTAATCCGTCGCAATGTACGGATAAGGGGGCATGGCATACATGTGCTGAGCCACGATGATGGTCAAGGAACCTAGCAGAGCCAAGTTCAGAGACAGTTGCGCATGCCAAGAGGTGGTCAGGATTTCATAAAGACCTTTGTGGCCTTCCCCGGTGAACGGCCCTTTGTGACCTTCCAGGATTTCCTTCATGCTGTGACCGATGCCCCAGTTGGTGCGGTACATGTGGCCCGCAACAATGAATAGGACGGCCAAAGCCAAGTGGTGGTGCGCGGTATCAGACAACCAGAGGCCGCCAGTTACCGGGTTTAGACCACCTTTGAAGGTGAGGAAGTCAGCGTAAGCCGACCAGTTCAGGGTAAAGAATGGTGTCAAACCCTGGGCAAAGCTGGGATACAGCTCAGCCATCAGGCTCTTATCCAAAATGAACTCATGGGGCAGCGGAATATCCTGCGGTGCAACCCCAGAATCAAGCAGCTTATTAATGGGAAGGGAAACGTGAATCTGGTGTCCCGCCCAGCCTAAGCAGCCCAACCCTAGCAAGCCTGCTAGGTGGTGGTTCATCATCGATTCAACGTTCTGGAACCACTCAAGCTTGGGAGCTCGTTTGTGGTAGTGGAACCAACCGGCAAATAGCATCAAGCCAGCCATGACCAAACCGCCAATGGCAGTGCAGTACAGCTGGTAGCTGTTGGTAATGCCGGAAGCACGCCAGAGCTGGAAGAAACCAGAGGTAATTTGAATCCCCTGGAAACCGCCACCCACATCGGCGTTAAGGATCTCTTGACCAAAAATAGGCCAGACGACCTGGGCACTGGGCTTCATTACAGTTGGATCAGCCATCCACGACTCGTAGTTCGAAAAACGAGCGCCGTGGAAGTACATACCGCTGAGCCAGATAAACACAATGGCTAGGTGACCGAAGTGCGCGCTAAAGATTTTGCGCGAGATGTCTTCGAGATCACTGGTATGACTATCGAAATCGTGAGCGTCGGCGTGGAGGTTCCAAATCCAGGTGGTGGTTTTGGGTCCTCTGGCCAGGGTGCGATCGAAGTGACCGGGCTTTGCCCACTTCTCGAAGGAAGTAGGAACCGGGTTTTTATCTACCGCTACCTTGGCTTTTGCCTCCCGCTCGCGCGGGGTAGTTGTCATGGAGACTCTCCTCTCTCTAGACAAGGAACGAGTGAACCGCGATTTGGGTGTAAGGCCAACGGCAGAACCGAGGTGGCTTTGATCCGGTGACTAAAGCACAATCCTTTACATACCCAAGGCGGCTCTTCTCCTACGCATTATAGACACGTGATCTGGGGATTTTTTAAGCGGGTTAACAATAATTCAATCTGCGAAACGCCCGATCTATCTGGGTTCCGGGCGACACCACAGCAGAAAGTTGTCGCCCATGATCCAGGTTATTAACAAATCTCAATGCCCAATATTGAACAAACGACAATTAAAAGTGGAAATAAGTTTTCAATATTTTTCAATCTATTAAGACTTGTTAACCAGGAATCCACTTATCTGAAATTTGTGATCCTAACAGCAGAGAATCAGCGGGTTCAATCCGCTATAGTGCCCTTGGAACCAGGGCTTGCCTTGATTTCTCCGCGTGAGCCAAGGATGGGGCTGGGGATGGATTCATCAATTATTAGAGAAGCGTTGCGAGAGAGGATCGAGATAATGGGCCATTTGCGCCATCGGTTGCCCAAGACAGGGCGGTTTGGAAAAAGGTTGTGGAGCAGTCGTGGGGTTCGTGCCCTGACTGTGCTGCTGTTAATAGTGGGGTTGTGGGGTTGCGGGGGCGATCGCAACGCTCCCCAAGCCCTGCTAGAAGAGCCTACGACCGCCTCCAACCCACTGACGGGCCGAATTGCTGAAGTCTCGCCTCCCGACGTGATTCAAGCATTGCGGCCCGGGATTGATCAAGCTCAGCCTCAGGTCAGCATTCTCAGTCCCCGTCCTGAGCAAGTGATTAATGCCGATCGGGTCTCGGTACGGTTTTCAGTCAAAGATCTGTCTCTATTTAAATCAGATCTGGGGCTGGGGCCTCATCTCCACGTGTTTTTGGACGATCAGCCCTACAGGGCCGTCTATGATCCCAGCCAGCCGCTAGAGCTAACGGATTTGGCTCCGGGCACCCATACCTTGCGGGTGTTTGCCTCCCGGCCTTGGCATGAGAGCTTCAAGAACCAGGGCGCTTATGCCCAGACTACCTTTCACCTGTACACCCGCACAGCCACGGTTGATCCTGAAGCGCCTCAGCTCACCTACAGCCGTCCCCAGGGGAGCTATGGGGCCGAGCCAATCATGCTGGACTTCTATTTAAATAACGCGCCGCTGCATTTGGTGGCCCAAGAAGACCCAGAAGATGAGCTTAAAGACTGGCGAGTGCGCTGCACCATCAACGGTCAAAGCTTTGTATTTGATCAGTGGCAGCCGATTTACCTTAAAGGGTTCCAGCGGGGCACGAACTGGGTGCAGCTAGAGTTAATCGACGAAACCGGCGAACCACTGGCAGAAGAACCCAGTACCGTGCGGCTGATTACCTATGAACCTGGTGGAGAAGACACCCTAGCCAAAATGGTGCGGGGTGACGTGACGCCAGATCAGGTGCGGGCCATTGTGGAGCAAGGGTATGTCTATGTGCCAACCCCAGAGCCTGCACCAGAACCAGAGCCACCCGCAGCAGTAGAGGAGCCAGAGCCCGAACCCGTAATGCCTGTCGAAGAGCCGGTTACCGACTCGGTTAAGGCAGCGGATGAGACAGAGGGAGCGGCGGCACCTGAAACAGAAGCAGCTGATCTTTCTACAGATCAGAAGCCTGTAGATAAGCAGTCTACAGACAAGAAGACAGCTAAGCCCGAACCAGCTAAGACTCCGGAGCCATCAGAACCGGCTGAGACGGAGCCGTCGTCGGAGATTGAGGCTACAACAGCACCCGCAGTCGAGCCCCCTGCCAGCAAGACCAAGGGTGAGTCTAAGCGGGCGCAAAAAGAGAAGCAGACGGCAGAGCCAGAGGCAAGCCTGAAACAACCTACAGCGCCAACAGCCCCAGCAGATGCAGCGGCTAGCAAGAACAGAGATGATGTCAACGTTCCGGCTGAGACAGAGCCGACGCCATCTCCGATGCCCACGCTGGATCCAGATGAGGCGGTGGAGATCATAGAAGATGAAGCGGCGGCAGGGACAACCTCGGAACTGGAGCCTGCTCCGGCAGCTTCTAGTCAAGTTGAGGATAGCGAGCCAGACAGTCCCAACCGATCAGACTCTGATAGTGGCATCGGGCAATAACAACGCTGTGCCAGTCGCATCGCTCAAATATTGACCTGATGCGGCTTAAGTTGGCGTTTCCTGAGGGGTGGCTTCTGGTGGAGCCGCCCCTTCTGCTTCTGCGGTATCGGTGGTTTGAGCTGCTTGAGCAGTCTCTTCTGCTTTTTTAGCCTCGTCTGCTTCAGCCTCGTCTTTTGCTGCGGTGCTGGTGCTAGCTGTCGGATTGGCAACCGGGGATTCTTTCACTCGCAGGGTCGCCAAAGCCCCCAGCAGCATGAATCCGCCGCCCAGCACAACTGCCGTCAGGCGATTGTCGTCTAGGAAGGTCACCATAACCCAGCCCAACACCAGAGATGCGGCGATTTCTGGCAGCACGATGAAGAAGTTGAAGATGCCCATGTAAATGCCGCTTTTCTTTGGCGGCAGGCAGCCCACTAACATGGCGTAGGGCAGGGATAGAATGCTGGCCCAAGCGATGCCGACGCCGACCATGGACAGCAGTACCCAGTTGGGGCTGGGGACAAATTGCAGGGATCCCAGGCCGATGGCCCCAGCCGTTAGGCAAAGGGCATGGGTAATCTGACGGTTTGTCGCTGCCGAGATTTTGGGCAGCAGAAATGAGAAGCCAAAGCAAACGGCGTTGTACATGGCGATGCACAGACCCGCCCATTCCACGCCTTCGGTGTAGAGGGCGGAGGTTTCATCCACTGCGCCGATGATGTTGTGGGCGATCGCAGGGGGAAAGTACAGAAACATGCAGTACATGCCCAGCCAGCTAAAGCCCTGCACCCAAGCGAGCTGGCGCATGGTGGGCGGCATCTGGCGAAAGGCTGTGACCACTTCGCGAATGGTTGAGCTAATGCCTAAACGGCGCTCTTGCTGTTCGCGAAACGCCTCCATATCCTTAGGCGGATATTCTTTGGTGGTCAGGACTGTCCAGAGCACTGTGCCCAGAAACGCCGCAGATCCAACATAGAACGAGAGTTTGACGGACTGGGGCACTTGATGGGCTTCGGCAGCGGCAGCCACGCCAAACCAGTGGGTCAACACCCAAGGCAAGGCGGCGGCAGTGACCGATCCCAAGCCGATAAACAGGCTCTGCATAGCAAAGCCTCGGGTGCGCTGTTCAGCCGGAAGGATATCGCCAACAAAGGCCCGAAACGGCTCCATGCTGATGTTGGCGGAGGTATCCAGCAGCCACAGCAGCCCAGCAGCCATCCAGAGGCTGCTGGCGTTGGGCATAAAAATCAGGGCAATGGAACTGAGAATCGCCCCGACCAAAAAGTAGGGGCGACGACGGCCTAGCGGCCCCCAGGTGTTGTCGCTGAGGTTGCCGATAATCGGCTGCACCACTAGCCCAGTCAGGGGAGCAGCCAGCCACAGGATTGGAATCTGGTGGGCGTCGGCCCCCAGATGTTCAAAGATGGCGCTGGTATTGGCCATTTGCAGTCCCCAGCCAAACTGGATGCCAAAAAAGCCGAAGCTCATGTTCCAGAGTTGCCAGAAACCAAGGAATGCTTTTCTCATCAGTTATTTAGGATGTCCAGCGGTAAGTCTCCTCCCGTTCATTAGATTCTGACTGAGTTGCGATCGCAGCGTCTGTCCCCTCTGAACGCCGCCAGGCTTTACAGCAAATCACACGCTTCCGGCTTCAGCTCTCGCTCCATCAGCGCCTCTACCGCTTCTTGGGGCGTAATTTTGCCCTTCAACAGCCGGAACACCTGGCGGGAAATTGGCACCGGGATCTCTTCTCGGTTCGCAATGCTCATCAAGACTTCGGTCGTGTTAACCCCTTCAGCCGTACTGCCCAGTTCTTCTAAGATTTGATCCAGCGGCTTGCCCTGAGCCAGCCCTGCTCCAACCCGATAGTTGCGGCTGAGTGGACTGGTGCAGGTGGCCAGCATGTCTCCTAAACCAGACAGGCCAAAGAAGGTTTCAGCCTGACCGCCCAGGTGGGTACCAATGCGAATCACCTCCGGCACCGCCCGAGTAATCAGGGCAGAGCGCGCGTTAGAGCCAAGGTTCAGCCCTTCACAGACCCCCACTGCGATCGCAATCACGTTTTTCAGCGTGCCGCCAAGCTCAGCCCCTAGGGGATCTGGGCTGGTGTACACCCGAAAATATTCGCAGGAGAATAGAGATTGGATGGCCTCAGTAGCCGCCTCATTTGTGCCAGCCACCACCGTGGCTGCCGGAAGCTGCTGCTCAACTTCCTTCGAGAGGTTAGGCCCAGACAGCACCACCACCGGATGGTTGGGAAACGCATCACTGATGATTTGGGAGGGCGTGCGGGTTGTGGCCGGGTCTAGCCCCTTCGTCGCCGTGACAAAAATCGTTGACTCAGGAATCCCGAACGGCTTGAGCTTTTCCATCACCTCAGCCACCCCTTTCATCGAGATCGCTGAGAGGATTACATCTGCCCCTGCGATCGCATCCTCCAGGGACAAATCACCGCGACGAGACCACACCTTAACCGTGTGACCATTATCCAACGCAACCTTAGCCAGGGCTGATCCCCAGGCTCCCGCCCCCAGCACCGTCAGGGTAACCTGCTGAGTCGGGAATGTCGTAGCAGTATTGGGTTGAGTGTTAGCGACAACCATGATGGGGAGAGGGGTAACGGGACAGGGAAGAGGGGGAAGGCTATTAGCCGTTAGCTGTTAGCCGTTAGCTGTTAGCCGTTAGCTTTTTGGGAGAGGGATGGGCGGCAAAGCCTTAGGGGCATGGCTCACGAGGGATCGCTGAGGCTGTTAGCCGCTAGCGTTCAGATTGGGGAATCTAGGTCGGGGGAACTTGTAGGATGAGTCACCATGCCTGAAGAGCTTCATAAGCCAACAGCTAATAGCTAACAGCCCTAGCGAGCCTAGCGAGCCATGCCCGAAGGGCTTTATAGCCCGACCCAACCCACAACCCCCAACGCTAGTCCCCCAAATCCCTACACCAACGCTGGCTCTTGAGCCTCATCAGGGGCCTCATCCGCTGAGGCTTTGGCCTCCCGGAACATGTGGTTGGCCCACTGCTGCACGTCATAGCGGCAGATGGCTTTCATCATCCGCTTCATCCGCTCGGCCTGCTCTTCGTAGGGCATGCCTAGGGCGATGTCAATGCACTCATCCATCCGCTTGTCGGAGTAGGGGTTGGTCAAGATGGCGTCGGGTAGTTCAACCGCAGACCCGGTGAACTCAGAGAGCACCAGGG
>PXDR01000102.1 GCA_003566335.1 Cyanobacteria bacterium T3Sed10_344R1 | reverse complement strand
TTCCAACCCTGAACCCGCCCCTGCTTCATCGCCTCCAACTGCTAAGCCTCCTGTTACAGCCTCTTCAGGCGCAGCGTCCTCTACGCCTAAACCCTCAGCGTCAGCTCAAGCCAAGCCTGTACCAGCGATAAAGCCCCTGCCGCAGCCGTCTAGTCGTCGATCTCGACGGGCGATCGCATTTCCGGTCATGCCCGTGGTGGCTATTTTGGTGATTTTGGTCGGCATTGGTGGCGTCATTGGCATCACTAACCTGGTGACGAACGGCGAGGGTCAACTGGCCGAAGAGGACACCCCCGCCCCGACCGGCACTGACAATGACCAAACTCCAGAACCGGTGGTGGAAGACCCAGAACCGGCCATTCCCCCTGGGGTGGTGCAAATTAGCCTGAGTCTGACTGGGGATTCGTGGATGCGGGTCACTGTTGATGGTCAGGTGGACTTTGAGGGCACCCTGAGCGAGGGGGAAGAGCGCACGTGGCAGGCAGATGACGAAGTCAGCCTTACCCTGGGCAATGCTGGCCCTGTGTTGCTATCGGTCAACGGCCAAACAGCAGAACCCGCTGGAGGATTAGGGGCCGTGACCGAACTTACCTTTAGTGCTGATGATGAGGGCGAAGCGACCTTGTAGGGGTTGATCTTTGGCCGTCTCTAAGCCGTCCCTGAATCTGTATTTAGCTAGGCTGTACTCAAGACCGGTTGTCAACCGGATTAGAATAACCCCAGGCTGCGCTTACTCCGTCACTGGCTTCGTCACTGGTTCTTGCCCCGCTCTTTTTCCCACCTATGACGCCCCCTTCCAACCTAGAGACCGTCAATTCCATCGCACCGTCGCCAGCGCTCAACTCTGATGACGTGGTTGATGATGTGGAAATGTCCCTCTTCGACCATTTAGAGGAACTGCGGCAACGGATTTTCTATTCCCTGGTTGCTGTGGTGATTGCGGCAATCGGCAGCTTTGTCTGGGTGAATGAAATTGTCAATTTGCTAGAAGTCCCAGCCCAGGGGGCCAAGTTTTTGCAGCTGACGCCCGGAGAGTATTTCTTCGTCAGTATCAAGGTGGCGGGCTATAGCGGCATTTTGCTGGCGAGCCCGGTGATTCTCTACAACATCATTCAGTTTGTGCTGCCGGGGTTGACCCGCCGAGAAAAGCGGCTGATTTTGCCGATCATCATCGGGTCAAGCGTCCTGTTTTTTGTTGGCTTGGGCTTTGCTTACATTGCCTTGATTCCGGCGGCCCTCAATTTCTTCATCAACTATGGCGAAGATGTGGTGGAGCAGTTGTGGTCAATTGAGCGCTACTTTGAGTTCGTGCTGCTGCTGCTGTTTAGTACTGGCATTGCCTTTCAGATTCCGGTGGTGCAGTTTTTGCTGGGGCTGCTGGGCATTGTGTCATCTGAGGCCATGGCCAAAGGCTGGCGCTATGTGCTGCTGGGGGCCGCCGTGTTAGGCGCAGTGCTGACGCCGTCCACCGATCCCATTACCCAAAGTTTGCTGGCGGGGGCGGTGCTGTTTCTCTACCTTGGCGGCATTGGGTTGGTCAAAATGATTGGCCGCTAGGGATGGGCTGTCCAGGATTGCTGGCGGCGCGGCCCAACGGACGACCTAGCTAGAGGTGGGGATCTCTCGACTTGGGCGCTGGCGCAGATCCTTTAAGATCAGCAGAAGAATAAGATCAGCAAAAGCGGCTCCTAGGGCTGGGAGTTTGGCCCGATGTGGGGCTGTTCCTGCCTGCATGGGGAGCTTTGTTGCGATCGCAAGACTGGATAGAGGAGACAACTGTGGAAATTAACTGCGCTCGGGACTGCGTCAATGGCTGTGTGTTGGGAGAGAAGTGTCCCAACCTGCAGTACAAGGAAGAAGCCTCAAAATTTATTCAGGACACGCCCCTGGATGAAATGCTAGCCATGGCCGATGAAGCGGTGCGGCGCAAAATGATTGAGCGGGCGTCTCAACCCCGTAAATGGGTCTTGCCCGAGGACTAGGGGCTGGATTAGTCCCTGTCTACGTCTGCCCTACCGCATTTGCCCCATAGCATTTGCCCTACCGCCCTGTCCTAAACCCTTATGAAAAACACCCTGTTAATTGCCGGTAGCGACACCGACATTGGCAAAACCGTGGTGACCAGCGGTCTGTTGGCTTACTGGCAGCGCCACTGCACCGGCACTGTGGGGCTGATGAAACCGATCCAAACTGGGGTTGGTGACCTAGAGCACTACACCCGATTGTTTGACTTAGATCAATCCCCAGAGCAAATTACTCCCCTGCGCTATGGGGCTCCCTTGGCTCCCCCCCTCGCGGCAGCCCAGGAGAATACCTGGGTGGATCTAGCGCCAGTATGGCAACCGTTGCTGAAGTTGTCTCAACAGCGGCAATGGGTGTTGGTTGAAGCCCTGGGGGGATTGGGGTCGCCTGTGACTGCGGAACTGACGGTGGCTGACTTGGCCCAGCAGTGGCGCTTGCCCACGGTGCTGGTGGTGCCGGTGCGGTTGGGTGCGATCGCACAAGCGGTCGCCAACGTTGCCCTAGCCCGCCAAGTTGGGGTTGATTTGCGCGGGCTGATCCTCAACTGTCCCCAGCCCTGTAGTCCAGAGCAACAGGAGAATTGGGCTCCGGTGGGGCTGATTGAGCGCTTGACCTGCCAGCCAGTATTGGGCCGGTTTCCTTATGTGGCTGATGTTTCAGACCTGGATGAGTTGGCTGCTGCCGCTGCGACCCTAGACCTAGAGGCGCTGTTGCCCCGCGTGGTGCAGCCTGTCGCCTAATCACCGCACGTGATTTGAAGCGGGGTTTGACGTGATTTGCAACAGTATTTTCAACGACCGGGATCACACAGTGTCGGCAAAGACCGCGTCATATTGGGGTAGGAGGGTGGCCTGCTGATTGTGATGGGGAAAGCCACTGCTGCCCGGTAAATCGGCCAAGTGACCAGAGGACGCAAGCTGAGAACGAAAAGCTGTCCTGCGATTGCTTGACTCCGCAGATTTATCTAGAGGCCCAGCATCCCCGCCATGAGCGAGTTGCACAATTACCCATCAAGCCCAGGTCTAGCGCATGATTTCCACATTCCCCCAAGTCGCGGCAAATTCTCAAGCTTCTAGAATTCGCCTGGGCATTCGTTCCTTGCAACCCCAACTGGTTGCCTGGCGGCGGCAACTGCATCAGCAGCCCGAGTTGGGCTTTACCGAGCAGATGACGGCAGCGTTTATCAGCGATCAGCTGACCCGCTGGGGGATTGAGCATCAAACTGGCATTGCTGAAACCGGTGTGGTGGCAATCATTGACGGCAATCGACCCGGCCCGGTGCTGGGGATTCGGGCTGATATGGATGCCCTGCCGATTCAGGAGCAAAATGATGTCCCCTACCGCTCCCAGCGGCCAGGTCTGATGCACGCCTGCGGCCATGATGGTCATGTGGCGGTTGCGTTGGGAACGGCGCATTATCTGTCTCAGCATCGGGATTTTGCCGGGACGGTGAAGATTATTTTTCAGCCCGCTGAAGAAGGGCCGGGCGGGGCCAAGCCGATGATTGAGGCCGGGGTGCTGAAGAACCCGGACGTTGAGGCGATGATTGGCCTACACCTTTGGAATAATCTGCCTTTGGGCACGATGGGGGTGCGGACAGGGGCGATGATGGCGGCGACGGAGCTATTCCACTGCACAATTCAGGGCAAGGGCGGCCACGGGGCAATTCCCCATCAGACTGTGGATTCCATTGTGGTGAGTGCCCAGGTGATTAACGCCCTGCAAACCGTGGTGGCCCGCAACATTGATCCGCTGAAGTCGGCGGTGGTGACGGTGGGCAAGCTGACGGCGGGGACGGCGCTGAATGTGATCGCTGACCAGGCGAAGATGAGCGGCACGGTGCGCTATTTTGACCAGGGCTATCAGCGGTTTTTCTGCGATCGCATCGAGCAAATCATCGCCGGGGTGTGCCAGAGCCACGGGGCAACCTACGAACTCGACTATCGCCACCTCTACCCGCCCTTGATCAACGATGCTGCCATCACGGATTTGGTGCGTTCTGTGGCGTTAGAGGTGGTTGAGCCTTCCGCTGGGGTCGTGCCGGACTGCCAAACCATGGGCGGAGAAGATATGGCCTTCTTTTTGCAGGAAGTCCCCGGCTGTTACTTCTTTTTGGGGGCTGCAAATGCTGATAAGGGCTTAGCCTATCCCCACCACCATCCCCGGTTTGACTTTGACGAAACGGCCCTGGGCATTGGCGTGGAAACGTTCGTCCGCTGTGTGGAAAAGTTCTGTCGTTAGATCGAGGAGCTTTGGGAGCTTTGGGAGCTTTGGGAGCTAGAGGACTTTGGGGACAAGCTGGCTCAACTGAGAGCTTTGCGGGCTATCTCCTCGGTTTTCAACGCGGCGGCTTTGCGCTCGCTGTAGCGATCGCTAAACTCTTCTCTTTTCTCGCGCAGCAGCAGAGTAAAGCGGTAGAGCTCTTCCATCACGTCTACGATGCGATCGCGATAGGCTGACGGCTTCATCGTGCCATCGGCCTCGAACTCTTGATAGGCCCGGGCGACTGAGGACTGATTGGGGATGGTGAACATTCGCATCCAGCGCCCCAAAATCCGCATGGTGTTAACAGCATTAAACGACTGAGAACCACCGCAAACCTGCATCAACGCCAGGGTTTTGCCCTGGGTGGGGCGAATTGCCCCTTGGGTGAGGGGAATCCAGTCAATTTGGGTTTTCATCAGACCGGAAATATTGCCGTGGAGTTCTGGACTAGACCAGACTTGCCCTTCTGACCACTGGCACAACTGGCGCAGTTCCTCAACTTTGGGATGGCTGTCGGGTTCTGCTCCAAATAGCGGTAGCCCTCGGGGATGAAAAAACTTCACCTCTGCCCCAAACTCCGCCATAATCCTGGCGGCTTCCTCTGCCCCAAGGCGGCTGTAGGAACGCTCCCGCAAGGAACCATAGAGAAATAGAATGCGGGGCGGGTGATCAAAACTCATAAGCTCACAGGTAATCCTGAAATCCTGAACCTATCTGGATTTTAGAGCCTGTTTTAGGCGGTGGTTTCAAATGTGCGATCGCCAGCCATCTACCGCCAGTTATCTGTCACCACTCATCTACGCTGCCCGACTATCCAACGGCTTGGTAGAACTGCTGAAAGTATTCGCCATAGAGCTGACATTGGGGCACCGCCCGATAATGGCTGAACTTAATCAGCCCTAACCCTCGCAGTTGCTGAGCCACTTGGGGACTCAGGCTCACCCCATCTGGCTGAGTCGCGAGAGCTGCCATCGTGCCCAGCAAGTCATATCGCTCCACCATAGACAACATTTCCCGGAGAGGTCCCCCAAAGACGCTGTCTGGAGTAAGGGCCGACTGGTGCAAGCTATCTAGAGACAACTGTTCCTGACTGAGATAAAACATCGCCATCTGAGTCAGGTAGGGGTTGCCGCCGAACAAAGCTATTAGCTTTTCGCCGTAAGTTGAGGCAGGGGAAAGGCCATAGCGCTGGGCCAACTCTTCCACCTGGCTCTGGTTAAAGGCAGGCAGCTCGACCAGTAGCCCCACATTGAAGGGCGACTGATGCAGATTAAGCGGTAGCCAAACCGAAGTAGACTGAATCAAAATCAGCCGCAGCCGACTCCACTCTGGGCGTTGCTTGATGCCATAGCGTCCCTGTTCATACCAGGCTCGCAACATGCCAAAGAAGTCGGTGGCGATTTCAGGATAGTTGAACAGCTCATCGACTTCGTCAATTACCAGTAGAAACGGGGTCTCTGCCGCCGCTAGCAGGTAGCTCTCAAAGTAGTCGGAGCAACTGTAGTTGCCGCCAAACAAGGGATCCCACCGGGTATCCAGTTGGTTGGGGAGATCGAGCGCCCGGGCAACCATGGCGCAAAACCAGCGCATAAACTGGTCAAGGTCAGTGAACAGCCGTCGATCGGCTGACTGCAGGCTAATGACTACTGTGCGAAAGTCGTGATCCTGAGCCCGGCTGAGGGTGCGAGCGACTAAGGACGTTTTGCCAAATTGGCGTGGCCCCCGCAGGCGAATGAGCGCCCCAGGGTGAAAAATTTCTTCGGCGCAGAGGCGTTCAGCTGGTTGCCGATAGATATAGAAGGGAGAATCTAGGCTCAGTTGACCTTTGAGAGGGCGCTGCTGTAGGTTAACGAGTCCCGGGCTAGATTCCGGTTTCTCGCCATCGGCGAGATAGTCATCATCCTGGGGCACCAGGTTAAATGCCTGGAAGTAGGTCTCTAAGGTCGGATAATCAACCGGGCGCTGCCGTCGCCGGGCCTTAGTGAGGGTGTTGGGGCTTAGCCCAGTTCGGGTGCTGAGCTGCTCTAAGGTGTAGGCTTTGCCGCCGTTGTCGCGCATTGCCGACAACTGTTCAGCCGCTTGAAGCCGCTGCCAACCCTGGGCACTGAGATATACACCCCGCCTTCTGCGATTTGAATTAGGAGAATTGACCATCAATGTAGGAACCCAGAACGATCAACAACCGTAAAAATACTGGTGAGAGATAAAAGAGCTAACACTATACAAAAAGCAACTAATCTTATGAGTAATTAAGCTGATCGACCTAATGCATCCCTCCGAAGAGTTATTTCAGGCGATCGCAACCCCAAAGTAAAAAAGTTTCGGCGCATATTCTCTCAGCCCCTGCTCAGTTGAGGCACCTGCTCAGTTGAGGCATGAGTTATCGCAACCGGCTAAGAACTAATCGTGACCTACCTTGATCATGGGCCATGTCAAAAAACTGGCCATGTCAAAGAACGGTATGGGGAAGCCTACTGGATTCTGATCTACTCACCGTAGCCAGGTGGGATCACAGTCCCATCGGCAGGGCTGAAATTACAACCTTCATAGTAAAGCACAGTAGGTAAATTTACCATTTGAGGCGCTTAGCCTTGGGGTATGTTTGCCAGGTTAGATAGAACCGTGACTGCAATAGACGACTTAACTGGCGGTTGCTAATGCGACTAGAAGCCATAGCAGTGCCGTAGCTGTCGCAGCATCCCCGTATCCAAAGCAGGAGTGAATCAGGCAATTACCCTGACTTCTAAGCTGTAAATCATTTGTCCTAGAGGAGAACTGGATTTTGCATCCTAAATCATACAGCGCCTATTGCGAAAAATGATCGGTTAATTAGCAGGAGGATGGCTGTCGCTTGAACCCTGTTGCAAGAGTGGACGGATGTTGTTTGGCGCAGCTTAGTATTGCGAAATCCATCGTAAGTTAATGGGTAATATGAGCTGTTTTAACTGAAGTATTTCAGCCATCACCTCAATATCCGCGCTAAATATTCTCTAACTTGATTCTTTTTTCTCTGTGCTGCCAATTTTGAGTGGTGTGGTCTAGGCAAGGATGAAGGGTATTTACGGCCTCGCCTGAGCAAGACGCAGCGGCAGGAATCGATCGTCTCTTTTAATGCCAAGAATGATTGACTGGATACGCAACTGCCTAGGGGGGTGCTAGGGAGAACCGACAGATTAGTGAAGGATGTCTGTAATGCTCTGACTGAGGTGGTTACTGGCTGGGACGGTAGCGCTCATTCAGGCTTGGTATAAGTTGACGGTTTCTAATTGCTCTCTAGGTGATGCGCTAGTTCTATTTATTCAAGGATCGCTACGTATTTTCCCTGGTGGGCCGATCTGGCTGCTGGATGATTTCCGCAAACGATCAAGTGAGCAAACGGCTAGGGTTTAGATTAAGTTGCAGACTTAAATCGTGATCTTGACTGGCTAAGGTGGTGACTGTCCTTTAAGGTATAACTGTGACCGCTTAAGCTCAGCTTGCACATTAGGTCTATTCAGTAAAGTCGGCTGGCGGTAATGTGGGATGACGCTCTTTGATCTTTGATGACTCAACAGGACGATTGAATAATTTCCGATTGAAAATTTTGAGTTTAGCCCTGATTTAACCCAGGCAAATGTCAATCAAGAACAAGATAAATATTGAGTAATGCCAAGCCGACTGCTGTCTAAAGATTGAGTGCTCTTGTTGTTCTGATATCGTCTTTGCTGGTAGTAGATCTAGCTGGGTAACAGCGTCTGTCCTAATTCTCTAAGTTGGAGGTTAAAGCTCATTCCTGATTTTCTTCCCTAAGGCAGATAGATCATCTATCTATCGCTAGAGTAGTCTGACGAGGAAGGTCAAACATTGGGGTGATCCGCTTAGTTGTCTTTACTGGCATTAAAGCGCTGCCGTGTGGCTGGGGCAATACTCAACGATTTTTGTTCATCACACTTGATTCTAGATTTCGTATTTTAGAATTTGGTGTTAAAACCAAGATTAAAAATATTTAAGTCCAGATTGAATTTTGACTTGCGATCGCAAGGAAAGCCATATATCCCATAAGCATTTCCTGCAAGACATTGGCTCAGGCTGGCTTCAGCGTAATTAAGGCTCTAAATGAATAGCCTGGATCCCGCTTTGGCTTGGCGTGCTCTGGCTGCTGCTGCGGTGCTGCGAGACCGAATGGATGTTGGTGAAAGGCTGACTTCCGAACATCGCCATCTGTCATCTATCTATTTGAGGAGCTAAATAGCGATTATGCTTGATCAGCTATTGCTTAACCCGCTATTGGGATTTTCTGTTGTGTCTGGCTACATTCCCCATGGGCATTGTTATCTTTGGCAGTCCTCCCTAGTTGGGCTCCATGGGGTGAGCAATTTGCTGATTGCGATCGCATATTTTTCGATTCCAGCGCTGTTGGTTCACTTTGTCCGCCAGCGTCAGGAATTAGCCTTTTCTAGGATGTCCAAGGCATTTCTGCT
>PXDR01000051.1 GCA_003566335.1 Cyanobacteria bacterium T3Sed10_344R1 | reverse complement strand
TCCGGCGGCAAGGGGTGGATCCATCCTACTCTGCTCAAGTTCTGCCTAAACTGGGGCTGAGCTGGCGGGGCGATTGTCGGTAAACAGACTTGGGGATAACTTGGGGAAATCGGCTACACCCCAGGTCTAGAGACGGTTTTGAGGACTCTGGAAGTCTCGCACCCTGACCTCAAGCTGCTAGCGTTCAGCCCTGGGAAGATCAGGGGAGGGGGCGAAAGCCTTAATATAGATTTAGGTAATCTGGTGATTCACCCATGACATTTGCGCTTCTGGTTTACGCGGCCCTGGCAGGCGTCTACTTGCTGGTTATTCCGGCTGGGCTTTATCTCTATCTCAAGCAACGCTGGACGGTGGCGGGCTCGATTGAGCGCACGGTGCTGTACGCCTTCGTGTTTATTTTCTTTCCAGGGATGCTGGTGATGAGCCCGTTCCTCAACTTCCGGCCCCAGAAACGCACCCTGTCGAGTTAGGTCACCATGCGACGTATTGATGCCCTGGGGATTACCTTCGGAGTCTTCCTGGTGGGCGGTGGGCTTTATTGGGGTCTGCAGCTGGCTGGGCTAGAGCCGCTATCTGCTGGCATCTGGAGTCAGGTGGTGTTGGTGGGCGGTTTGTTGGGCTGGCTGGGCTCTTATCTGGCGCGGGTTTTTACTCAAAAGATGACCTATAACCGCCAGCTCCAGGATTATGAAGATGCGGTGCTGCAAAAGCGCCTCGATGAACTGAGTCCAGAGCAACTGGAGGCGTTAATGGCCGAGATGTCGGCTGAGAACGCTGAGAGCGCGGCGTCTGAAGGCTCTAAATAAGCAGGCTTAACCAATTCGGTGGGCCAGTCCCATAGACCCGCTGCCCCCTCTTGGCTTAGAGTTTTAGGGGCCAGTTTAACTCTGGCCATCATCGGCCCTGTTGGATGAACCCTATGAAATCCGTCTCTGAGCAGTTTCAAGCCCTGCGCGATCGCAACCAATGCGCCCTAATTCCCTTCATTACCGCTGGCGATCCTGACCTAGAGACGACTGCCGCCGCTCTAAAGCAGCTCGATCAGCAAGGGGCGGACATCATTGAACTGGGGGTGCCCTATTCTGACCCCCTCGCCGATGGCCCGGTGATTCAGGCGGCGGCTACCCGTGCTCTGGCCCAAGGGGTCACCTTAGAGCAAGTTTTAGACGTGGTGCGCCAGGTTTCGCCCGAGATCCAGGCTCCCATCGTTTTGTTCACCTACTACAACCCGATTTTGAATCGGGGGATTGAGCCTTTCTTGGAGACCATCGCTGCAGCTGGGGTGAAGGGGCTGGTGGTGCCAGATCTGCCCTTAGAAGAAGTCGAAGTGCTGACTCAACCCGCTAAAGCCGCCGGGATTGAGGTGGTGTTGCTGGTGGCTCCGACGACGCCGAAAGAGCGATTGACTGCGATCGCAACCCATTCCCAAGGCTTTATCTACCTGGTCAGCGTTACGGGCGTCACCGGGGTGCGCAGCACGATCCAAAGCCGGGTCGGTGACCTGCTCAAAGAATTAAGGGGAGTGACCGACAAACCCATTGCCGTGGGATTCGGCGTTTCCCAACCCGAGCAAGCTCAACAGCTGAAGCAATGGGGCGCAGACGGCATCATCGTTGGCAGCGCCTTCGTGAAGCGCCTCTCGACCGGCACCTCTCAAGAAGGGCTGGCCGCCCTCAGCCAATTCTGTGGCGAACTGCGCCAGGCGATTGACTAAGGGCAATTAACTGGGACTTAATCTGCTGGCTCACTCGCTTCGTCTTCGTCGGAAATTTCAGCATCTAGGCTGATGGGCAGGAGCGGTTTATCGGCAACATCCGCCAGATTCACAGACTCCAATAGGGCTATCCAGTCATCGAGCAGCGCTTGAGACTGGGGAGTTTGTCGGCGCTGACTGACTAAACTAGTCAGCACATCGCTCCACAAACCATGCTCAGCATAAATTTCGGGCAAGTCAGCCGCTGTGGCCTCATCCAACTGAGCCGTCAAGCGATCGGATGGTTCAACCCGCTCTAGCTCCCCACTCACCACGAAGTTGCGGTCTAGGTTGACGGTGTCGCACATGACGGCAAAGTACCAGGTGTAGCGATGCCCGACCTCAATCGGTTTTTGGATGCCGTTGTCGGGCAGGCTAATGGCCACCACTCCGGCCTCGGTCAAGGGGCTGAAGCTGGTGCGATAGGTCTCTTCGCCAGTGTCGTTGTCGTACAGCACAAACACCAGACTCTTGGCGGTGTTGGGGGGCAAGTAGACAAAGAAATCAGGATACGCCTGGGTGGTCAGGCTCAAGTTGCTCTGAGGGATTAAAGCGGTGAGGGTGGGCTCTTCGGTCATGCAGACATCGCCGCGAGAGGCTCCTGCTTCTCGGTTGCCGGGGGCACGGAGGTCGGGGGCATTGAAGCGAATACGATTCTGCGCCAGGGCCACAGGCACAATTGCCGTTAAGACCAGTCCAACGGTGAGGGGCAATGCCAGCGCCCGTTGCCAACGACGCCGGGTGGGGTGAGCAGCTTTCATCAGGAGACCTCTGAGAGAAGTAATGAGAAAATAGTGGACACGGTGGTAGAGCAACGGGGGAGGCACAGCGGCAGAACAACGGATGTTAGTACGAAGCCGCTAGCGACGGTGCTAACTTAGCATCACGTTGACGGCAAATTGGGGCAAGACAACTCGGTAGGCAGGATGCGGAGGGTCTGGCTGCAGGTTGCGTCAGGGACTAACCCCAGAAGTGTTGGAGGATTCGGCCAAGCCAGTGTTTCTTCTTACAATAGACGCTGCAAGAATTCCTGAAAGTTCCACTACCCTGAGGAAAAGACTGATACAGCCGGGATTATTTTTTACCCGTTGCTGAACCGCTGATTAGAGTAGCGCTGCCTAGAACAGTTGCGATCGCAACTCACAGACGCAACTCACAGACGCAACTCTCACAGACGCAACTCTCAGGGCAAACACCTCACGGCAAATTACGGTAAACACTCATGGTGGGCAGAGGGCAACGCTGATGGGCATAATCCGCAAGCAGCCAACTCCAGGTCAGGGACAGGGGAAAAGCCAAGGGCAAGGTGCGATCGCAGCAAAGTTACAGGTTGCAGGCTTAACCTCCCTAGCGGTTGTCGCAGCGGTGCTGGGGCTAAGGCTGCTGGGTAGCCTCCAGGGGGCAGAACTCGCCACCTACGATCGCCTGCTGCGCAGCCGTCCGGTGGAAGCTGATGACGATCGCCTGCTGGTGGTGGGTATCGACGAAACCGACATTCAAAGTCGTCAAGAGTGGCCGATTCAGGATCAGACCCTAGTGGATGCGATCGCAATTCTTGAAGCTGCTGATCCCCGCGCCATCGGCATCGACATTTTCCGCGATATTCCCATCGGGGACGGTCGCGACGCCTTAATCACCCAGCTGAATGACAGCGATCGCATCGTGGTCGCCTGCAAAATCAGTAGCCCCACCGAACCCGGCGTTCCCCCACCGCCCGTTTCCCCAGAAGCCGTGGGCTTTGCCGACTTCCCGGTCGATCGCGGCGGCACCCTGCGCCGCACCCTGCTCTTAGCCCAGCCGCCAGAAACCCCATCCCCCGGTGAACCGCACCTGTGCAGCGATCCTGACGAACTGCTGCCCTCCCTCAGCTTTCAACTGGCCCTGCGTTACCTAAACGCCGAAAACATTGAGCTAGACGCCACCCCCCAACAAGAAATTCAGTTGGCCGACGTGGTGCTGCGACGGCTCCAGCCCAACCTAGGCGGCTACCAACAAGTGGATAGCCAGGGCTATCAAATGCTGCTGAACTTTCGCTCCGGCCAAGCTGGGGCCACTGTCGTCAGCCTGTCCCAGGTCTTATCGGGGCAAGTTTCCGCCGATCAAATTCGCGATCGCATCATCCTAATTGGCTACACCACCCCCGAAGCCAAAGACGACTTTTACACGCCTTACAGCCAAGGCTTAGCCGACGACCAAAAGCTGGCAGGGGTTTTAGCCCATGCCCAGGCAGCTAGCCAAATTCTGTCCGCCGTTTTAGACGACCGACCGCTGATTTGGGCTTGGCCTGCCTGGGGCGAATCCCTGTGGATCTTGGTTTGGGGAGCTGTTGGTGGCCTGTTTGCGGTGAAGGTGCGGCGGCCCGTTTACTTTGCCCTGGGCCTAGGGGGTCTATCTGCCGGACTCTACGGCATCGGTCTGCTGTTGCTAAGCCAAGGGGGCTGGGTGCCGCTGGTGCCGCCAGCCTTGACGCTGATTCTCTCGGCTGGTGGGGTGGTGCTAGTGGAGCGATTCAACCAAAGCACTTACGGCCAGGCGGTTTACCGGCAGGTCAAGACCATCCTCAAAATTGACATCGACATTGACGAAGAAAAAGTCGAGCGGCAGGTCGCCGAAATCACCGAAACCGACTACTTCAACCAGCTTCAGCAAAAGGCGAGGGAACTGCGAACCGGCACTGGCCCCAAGTCCGGCTCAACGTCAGCCGCTGCCCCCAAAGCAAATGACGGCTCGGCCCAATCTGCTTCCCCCGCAGAGACTGAAGACATCGACTACCTCAGCCAACTTCAGCAAAAAGCCAAGTCATTCAAAGCCCAGCAGGAACAGGACTCTCCAACCGAGGACTAGGGTATTGTCAAGCCCAAGAGTTGGGGCTTCGACAGGCTCAGCCCGAACGGCTATGCTCCGGTCACCCTGTTCGCGCAGCGGCTCCAGCGCGTTCGGGGCGATCCCCACCCGCTGCGATGATGCCTTCAACGACTCAGGCTATTTCAGGCGGCGCAGCACGTACTTAGACAGGTCAGCCAGCGCCTGTAGGGCCGCAGACGGGGGCAGCGCCTTGAGGTTATCAACAGCCTGCTGAACATGGTCAGCGGCCAGTTGGCGGGCTCGGGTGATCCCCTGACTTTGGTGAATCAGGTCAATCGCCTGCTCAAAGTCGCCCTCCTCGGCAAATTCGCGCTCAATTAACTTGCCCAAGTAGGGGGTTTCCTCTAGGGCATAGAGCACTGGAGCTGTGAGATTGCCGGTCAATAAATCAGAACAGGCGGGCTTGCCCAGGGTTTCAGTGGAGCTGGTAAAGTCCAGAATGTCGTCCACAATCTGGAACGCTAATCCCAAATTGCGGCCATAGCTGTAGAGGTCGTCGGCCAATGCGTCTTCGACGCTGCTCAGCACTCCCGCAGCCTTGGCACTGTTGGCGATTAGGGACGCGGTTTTACAGTAGCTTTTCTCTAGGTACGCCTCAATCGACAGACCGGTGTCAAACCGGTTTAGCCCTTGCTGGATCTCGCCTTCAGCTAAGTCCATGATCACCTGGGACAGCAGCTTCACCACCGTTAGGTTGTCGAGGTTAGCCAAGTACCAGGAAGACTGAGCGAATAGATAATCCCCCGCCAGCACCGCCACCCGGTTGCCAAAGTGACTGTGAACCGTGGGCACCCCTCGGCGCACCGCCGACTCATCCACCACATCGTCATGTACCAGGCTGGCAGTATGGATCATCTCTGTGATCTCAGCCAGGCGGCGATGTTTCGTGGTCAACTCTGACCCTGGACAGGTCGCCCGGGCCAGCAACAGCACAATTGCAGGTCGAATCCGTTTGCCCCCAGCCCCAAACAGGTGCTCGGCAGCAGCGTAGAGAATAGGATGGCGAGCACCCACTAGGTTTTTAAGATTCTCCGTCAGTAAGCTCAGGTCAGCTTCGACAGGGGAGAAAAGAGACGTGGCTGAAGTCATGGGTAGACCGACTCAAGCGGTTTAGTTACGAAATTTTACATATGCTCTCCTTATTCTAAGCCAACGGCTGAGAGATGCAGGGGGCTCCCTAGCGCAGCCGCGCTCCGCGATAGCGCATTTGCCGCTTTAGCACGTTAATTTGGGCAAATTTAGGCATATCTCCCTGATGTCCCATAAGAATCAAGGTGTCGCTGTTGTCCAGGTAGGTATCCCGGCTGGGATGGACTAAGACAGTGCCATCGCCTCGCCGCAGGGCCACGGTAATAAAGGTGCCTTGACCCCGCACTTCAATGTCGCCGATGGTGCTGCCCACTAGGTTGGGATCGGCGCTGACGGGCATTTCGCTGAGCTGAACGTCGAGTTCTGCCAGCATTTGGTTGAGGGTGCCTCGGCTGTCAATCTGAGTCAAAAAGTCGGCGGCGGCGGGGTGGGTGATTAATTGAGCCATCCGCATTGCGCCGATGGTGGCGGGCAAAATCACGTGGTCGGCTCCAGCCAGTTTCAGCTTTTTCTCAGTGGAGGGCATTTCACCCCGAGCCAAAATCATCAGGCTGGGGTTGAGCTCTCGGGCGCTGAGGGTGATAAACACGTTGACGGCGTCGTCAGGCAGGACGGTGGCCAGAGCGCGGGCGCGGTGGATCTGCACGGTGGTCAGCAGGGTTTCGTCGGTGGCGTTGCCCTGGTGGGTGAGGTAGCCTGCGGCGTTGGCTTGGGCAATGCGATCGCTATCGCTATCAATTACCACCAGGATTTGATGATCCTCGGCTAAGCTGCGGGCCAGCATTTGGCCAATTCGACCAAAGCCGCAGATAATTACGTGATCTTGAAGGGCAGCAATATCTTGGGTCATACGTTTGAGGTTGAGGGCGCGGCGAATTTCGCCTTCCGTAATCAGCTGAATGAAGCCGGACACGGTGTAGGCCACGGATAAGGCCCCGGCTATGATCACTAAAATGGTGAAAACTTTGAGGGGGGTGCTTTCTAGGGGTTGGACTTCTCCATAGCCCACCCCAAAAATCGTGATCACGACCATATAGATGGCGTCGAGCAACGTCCAGCCCGCCACCATGTAGCCCGCTACCGCTGTGGTAACCGTCAGGCTAAATAGGGAGAGTCCTAGAATAATCCGCCGAGAAGAAGATGCGATCGCCATGATATTCCGGCATTAAGCCCGAGTGAGATTGCGCTCGACTGAGAATTGCGCCAGGAGCTGGCGGTGGGAATTACTTGGCGCGTCAAGCAGCCAGTCAGGCAGTCCCTCAAGACTGGAAGTCAGATCACTGCTGACTTTGGCATAGTACGGGAGACTACGGATTGATTTGGTATGGCAGGTAGCGACAGTTGGGTGCGATCGCAACTGCGTCATTGTGTCTCGCCCTGAATTCTTTCGCGCTAAGTCTGAGTTCAAGCTGAGTTCCAAAAAATCCAGCAATCCATGCCAGATCAGCCGTTGGGATGACCATCAGCGGGTTATCCACGCTACACTGTAACTCAAAGTCGAAACGAGTATGACTTAGCAAGCATGGGTGGTCTCATGCTAACCGTCAGAGCTCGTGACTTATGCTCTAGTTCTTACCCGAATCTCTTATTGCCATGAGTGTCAATGCCCCCGTAATCGGGAAATCTACCCAAAATCCTTTGCTGATTGGTCAGGGATTGCCGCCCTTTGACCGCCTAGAGCCTGGGCAAATTGTGCCCGGGTTTGAGCAGTTGTTGGCTGACCTGTCTCAGCGGTTAGAAGCGTTAGAAGCGAACGTTCAGCCCACTTGGGCGGGCCTAATCGACCCCCTAACCGAAATCGAAGAGCGCCTGCGCTGGAGTTGGGGCACCGTGAGCCATCTGATGGGGGTGCGTAACAGCTCAGAACTGCGCCAGGCTTACGACACGGTTCAACCCAGCCTGGTAGAGTTTGGCAACCGGATGGGCCAAAGCCAGCCGATTTACCAAGCGCTCAAGCAAATGCGTCAGGGTTCCAAATGGGACAGCCTAGAACCGGCCCAGCAGCGCATTGTTGACTCAGCCCTGCGGGACGCTGAACTCTCCGGGGTAGGGTTATCTGGAGACAAGAAAACGCGGTTCAATCAAATCCAGCAGGCGTTAGCAGAGCTAACCACGAAGTTTTCCAATAACGTGCTGGATGCCACCAAAGCGTTTAGCCTCACCTTGACCACCGCCGAAGAGATTGAAGGCTTACCCCCCAGTCTGCTGGCTCAGGCGGCTCAAGCGGCCCGGGAAGACGGGGATGAAGCGGCCACTGCCGAGACTGGCCCTTGGCGAATCACCTTAGACTATCCGAGCTACGGCCCGTTCTTGCAGCACAGCCGCCGTCGAGACTTGCGGGAACAGGTCTATCGGGCGTTTATCACCCGAGCTTCTAGCGGAGACTTAGACAACACGCCGCTGATTGAGCAGATTTTGGCCCTACGGCAAGAAATGGCCGGTCTGCTGGGCTTTGGTACCTATGCTGAACTCAGCGTTGCCCGCAAAATGGCGGACTCGGTGACCGCGATTGAGCAGTTAATGGAAGAACTGCGCAGCGCTAGTCACGCTACCGCCACAACGGAAATGGCTGAGCTGAAGGCGTTCGCCCAATCCCAGAGCGCACCGGAAGCGGATAACCTGATGAACTGGGACATCGCCTTCTGGTCAGAGCGGCTACGAGAGGCCAAATATGACCTGAAGGACGAAGCCCTGCGGCCTTATTTTCCATTGCCCCAAGTCCTAGAAGGACTGTTTACCCTGGCTCAGCGATTGTTTGGGGTCACGATTACTAGTGCCGATGGGGAAGCGCCCGTGTGGCATCCTGACGTGCGCTATTTCCAGGTGGCGGATGATCAGGGCAATCCCCTTGCCCACTTTTACCTCGACCCCTACAGCCGTCCGGCGGAAAAGCGGGGGGGAGCCTGGATGGATGACTGTCTCAACCGCAGCAAGATGGCGGATAGGCTGCAACTGCCGGTGGCTTACTTGGTCTGCAACCAGTCGCCCCCCGTGGACGGCAAACCCAGCCTAATGACCTTCCGGGAAGTGGAAACCCTGTTCCATGAGTTTGGCCACGG
>PXDR01000200.1 GCA_003566335.1 Cyanobacteria bacterium T3Sed10_344R1 | reverse complement strand
TACGCCTTTGCCGGGGAAGCCGAAGACCAAGCGGAAACCTTTGGCTCCGCCGGACAGGCGCTGCTGCTGGCTATCTTTTTAGTGTTTGCGGTACTGGTGTTGCAGCTCAACTCCTTCAGCCAGCCGCTGATCATTTTGATGACCATTCCCCTGGCTCTGATCGGCACCTTTGGCGGCTTTTTCTTGGCCTGGATTCCCTTTTCGTTCTCGGCGTTTGTGGGCATCATCGCCCTAGTGGGGATTGTGGTGAATAATGCGATCGTCATGGTGGACACCATGAACAGCTACCGTCAGGCGGGCATGTCGGTGCAAAAAGCCGCCGCCCACGGCGTGTCCGATCGCCTGCGGCCCATCCTCACCACCAGCGTCACCACGATTATTGGTCTGGTGCCGTTAGCCCTCAGCTCTCCCCGCTGGATGCCGCTCTGTAGCACCATCATCTTTGGCCTCATTGCCGCCACCGGCATTGCCCTGATCGTGATTCCCTGCCTGTATTTGCAGTTCACCCCGAAGCTATCGGAGCGGGTTTGACCTGGGGGAATGCGGGATCTGGAGCCATTAGGGCTGAGCGCCTAGTTCTTGTAGAGATGCGATCGCAGCGCCACTCAACCCTTGCACCTGGGCCAAGGTCATCCCTTCATAGAGGCGGGGGCTCCGGAGAACTTGCAGACAGTCTCCAGAGGTAAGATTCCAAAGCCGAATCGTTTCGTCGTGGCTGCCGCTCACCAGACAGGGGGCGGCGGCGTTGTCCATCGGCATTGAGGGCAAAAAGGTCAGGGAAGAAATGGCGCTCGTGTGGCCCTCAAAGGTTTTCAGACAGTCCCCAGCACAATCCCAGACCCAACTGTGGTGACCTTCAAACGTGCGGAGACAGTCGCCGGTTTGCAGATCCCAAAGTTTAGTCCCTGCATCGGCACCACAACTGGCCAGGGTTTGGCCGTCGGCTCTAGGGTCTCTAGATTCTTGAGCCCAAGCGATGGCCGAAGCGATTCTAATCGCCATTTTGACCGGGGATGCTGGGTAATCGCCGCACGTTCCTGTCAGCGATTATGAACCCTGCCAGCGATTGTGAACTCTGCAAGCCAGTCTCCGTCTCCGTCACTGGCGTCATTAGCGGTGCTCTCACAGGTTCCTTTGCAGAGGCGTCTGATCTGTCCACGTTTTCTATCCACCTTTGGGCCACACCTGGCCATCATCACTGAAGGATTGCCGCTATGAGACGTTTGAATTGGAAAATGCTGAGTGTGGGTTTGGCCTTGAGCACAGCGTTGATCCATCCCCTTGCTGTCGCCCGTGCCCAGGCCCAAGTCGCTCCCACTGTACAGCAGGAGCAGGCGGTGGATGTGAGTGAGCTGCGATCGCACCTCACTGCCCAAAACTGGGCCGCTGCCGATGCTGAAACCCGTCGCATCCTCGACCGCTGGATTCATCCTGGTAGCGATATTTTGAGCACCCCCCAGGCAGCCAACATTCCCCCAGAGGTGTTGCGAACCTTGGATCAGCTCTGGGTTGAGGCTAGCAGCGGACGCTTTGGCTTTAGCGTGCAGCAGCGGATTTGGGCCGACATCAGCGCCCAGCATCCGCCCGATGCCAACATAGTTGCGAAAGTTTTTGGCGATCGCGTTGGCTGGACTCGCCCCTCTGGCATGGAAGACCCCACCTTCATTGCCGGAGAATGGCTGACCGAGCGGGAAATTAACCCCGCCCTCGATACTCCGGTGGGCCATCTGCCCTGGGCCGGGGTGAGTTGGGAGCAGATTGACCGCATTCTCTCGGCGCAAAGCTGTGGCAGTTGCACCATCGACGCGATGTATGTGCAGGGAGAGCGGTTTAACCAATATCTACCTCTCCTCTACAACCGGGTGGAGACGGCGCTGGATCTGACAGTACCCAGGTGCCGCCGGTGAGGGCCTGGCAATAGCTAGAACTGGCCCGGACGATTGATCTAACTTCCCTTTACCCCGATTCCCAATGTTCCATCCGCACGGCGTCCTCGGCCAAAAGCCAGATGACGCGGCTCTGGCAGCCCTTTAGCGGTCGGGCGCAGTAATGCTGTTGCCGGTTCTGTAACCAGGTCTGGGTCGGACAGTGGGATGGCTAAGCTGATTCTATCGCTCTCTTCAACGCTGCTCAGAGGACAGTGATTAATGCTCGATGTCCTCTGAGCCTGTGGCCCTAGGTGGCTCTAAGCAGCGCTTCAACTGCGATCGCATTCCAAATTCCCAATCCAAAAACTCCACACCCAAAATTCAAAATCCAAAATCGATTTTCTTTACTATGCAAGTTCTAACCGCTTCAACCAAAGCCTTACTGACTCTGCTGGTCTTGGGTAGCCTGACGACCAGTGCGATCGCCTGCGCCCCCATGCCCGAGGCGGACACACCGTCCTTCCCTGGGCAAACCGGGGGCTCTGACACTCCCGCTGAACCCGTTTCCGACAATTGGGGAGAAGCCACTGTGGAAGAGCTACTCACCTCAGCCGTGCAAGATCGCATCCTCCAAACCGTTGCGATCGACGTTGATCGCGCTGTTGAAGACCTCCGAATTTCCGCTGCCGAAACCGCTACCTTTGATGGCTGCATGGGGGTCTATGTGCCGGATCAAGCCTGTACAATGATTGCCATTTTTGGCCTGCGAGTCGTCGTTACCGATGGCGACCAAAGTTGGGTCTACCACACCCGGCAGGACGGTGAGGGAGTCGTACAAAACCCCACCGCCAGCGGTAGCCAAAACGGTCTGATTCCAGACTTCATTCCTCAGCCGGGATCCGATGCTGAGCCTGACCCCGAAAACCCCATCTTTCGCTCCGTCGAATCGGGTGGTCTAGCAGGCTCCTCCCAAGAAACCGTGTTGCTGGAGGATGGGCAACTGCTCCAGAAAGAAAACGGCACCGTGATCGCTGAAGCCCGTCTGTCACCAGCGGAATTGGCCGCCTTTCAGCAGATGCTAGAGACGCAACGATTCCCCAACCTCAACCGCCTGCGCTACGTCACCGATGCGGCCTTTGCCGACTATCCCACCATTCGCCTGTCGGCCCGGCACCTGCAAACGGAATACATTGATTTGGCCATTTACGACACCCCCGAGGCCCTTCAGGCGATTGTCCAAGCCTGGGAGGATCTGGTGGCTGAGGCTGGATTAGCATAACTGGAGTTAAACCGATGATTACCGTCTTCTCGAAACCTATGCTGGCTGTAGCGATGGGCAGCGTCTTGATCGCTAGTTGCAGCGCCCCTAATCCCAGCGCCTCGCCCTCTACGTCCCCCGAAGCGGCTCCCCGCTCCAGCTTCGACACGTTTATGTCCCCCAACGTGCAGATTCCGGTCACGGCTACGGCGGGCACCTGCCCAGACACCGTTGACTTGTGGGCCATGAGCCAAGGCTATGAGGGGGGAGCCGACCATACGGTGGTGGTGAATTTTCCGGCGATCGCCACTGGCCCCACCGACATTCTCCCCGGCGCTGACCAGCGCGTGGTTTATGTCGCCCCGTTGCGGGAGGAGTTTGCCACCTGTGTAGGCACTGCTGAAGCAGAAGCCTTGGCCATGTATTCCCTTCACTTAGAGGAAGGCAACGTTCACTTCACCCTTGATTTGGAGGGGCGCGACGGCACCTTTGACATTCGCTATGCAGAGGTGTCGGGCAATCGCCCCTATCTCTACTGGCGGGCTGCTGAATAGCGTCGCCGTCACTCCAGTAACTCTTGGTAGTAGTCCTCTGTATCCCGTGGCAAAAAGGTCGTGGGCTGGAAGGTTTGATCCGTCAGCTTAAAGGCCCGGTTAATCTCGATTTGGCTCAAAAAGTCCAGATCGTGGGAAATCACCCAGAGAGCCCCCCGGTAATCATTGATGGCTCCAATGTTCGTTTCAACGGTGGCAATATCCAGATTATTGGTGGGCTCATCTAAAATCAGCAGGTCAATGGCCGCAATGCTGATCATGGCCATTGCCAGCCGGGCCAGTTCTCCCCCACTCAAGGTTGAGGCAGGCTGATCAACCGTTTGATTAAAGAACAAAAAATGTCCGAGTTGCTGTCGCAGTTGCTGGTAAGGAAACTCCGGGTTGGCGGCTTGCATATTTTCCAGCACGCTGCGACGGCGATCAATCAACTCGTAAGTTTGATCGCAATACACCACCGTGAGCGAGTCAGCCAGCCGCAGGTCTGTCGCTTCGAGCCTGACCGCCTCAGTTTTCGCAACAATGGCTTTGACCAAGCTAGACTTGCCCGAGCCGTTTGATCCGGCCAGAGTGATGCGATCGCCAGCCATCACCTGTAGCTGAATATCCCGCACCAAGACGCTGTCTCCCACCCTGAGATGGCCATCCCGAATTGCCAGCAATGTCCGACGCTTTTGAGTCTTGGCTGCCAGTTGAAGGGTCGTAGCCTTGGTGGTTCTCACCTTAGTCTCAGCCACCTGCTGGGCCGCTTGCTCCACAGCGGCCTGGTTCCGCTTGGCTGCTGTACCGGCCATGCCAGAGGCTCGGTTGGCAAAATAATGCTGGGCCATCTTGCCCATGCCACTACTCTGGGCTTTTTGCTTGCCACCGCGTTGGGATCGGGCTGCCCGCTTTTGCTCCGCTAGGGCCATCGCCTTAGCTCGCTTCAGGGCTTTTTGGGCCACTTCGTGGGAGCGCTCGGCTGCCATGAGATGAGCTTGTTTTTGCGCCCGATAAAGGGTGTAGTTGCCGCCGTACTCGTTCAATCCTTGGGGCGTTAGCTCCAAGGTGGTCGAGACGACCTGATCGAGAAAATAGGGCTTGTGGGAGACGATCACCAATGCCCCCTGAAACCGATCCAGGCAGGCCCGAAGGTGCTCTAGGGCAAGCAGATCCAGATGGTTGGTGGGTTCATCCATCAACAGAATTTCTGGTGCGGGGGCGAGGGCGATCGCAAGCAGCAGCTTCGTTAGCTCCCCGCCGCTCAAACTGGCAATGGGCAAAGAGAGATCCAGTTCAGTCTCCAATTGAGTCCTTAAAAACTCGTCGATCCACCACCAGTCCTCGGCGGCAGCGCTGAGCCATTCCAGAACTGTCTCCGTCGGTCTGGTTCGGTGAAGGGTACTGACCTGAGGCACATAGGCCATCGAGCCATATCGCGAAATTGATCCACGGGTGGGCTGGAGATCCCCTGCTAAAAGTTTCATCAGGGTAGACTTGCCGCTACCGTTGCGTCCTACCAGGGCAATGCGATCGCCGGATTGCAGGCTGAGGTGAATCTGTTCAAACAGAGGTGCGATCGGATCAAACCCGTAGCTGAGATCCTGGGCAGATAAGAGTGTTTTGGCCATGCTGACTTCTAAAGCTAATCACCTGGACATTGAGACGGGGTGAAGGGTCGTAGCTTAGAAGGAACTTCATGGCGTTCACAGGGGAAAACTAAGGGTTGTCATGATCGCCACATGCGGCAAGACGTGCCGCATCTATCAAGGGATCGATCGCAGTCGCTTCATCAACGCGGGGCGACTGCCATAGTCTGCCTTGAGCCGCTCTAGGCGCTGGTGAAAGATGGGCAATTGCCCCTGGTGCTCAGCCAAGTCCCGTAGGTCTCGGAGCAATGTTGTGGCTTCATCGTAGGCACGGGCCTGTTTTGCCTGAATCAAATCTAGCACCCGATCCCAGGTTTGGGCCGCCTTGGGAGCCAGAGCCTCTAACTCTTTGATGCGCTTCTTCTTGGCAGCCTCTCGCTCTTTTTGTTTGCGTTTGGCCTCCATCTCATCTGCGATCGCCATCAGCTCTGAAAAAGATCGCTGTCCTGGCTCTGAGGCCAGTGGCGAGGGAGAATTAGCCCCCGCCAGCTCCTTCAACCGGTTAATCAATTGCAGATCGACGTGGGGTTCTCGCCGCGCCAGTTTCAGCAAAAAATGCTGGCATTCTGCCTCGGTGAGCTGGGGTAGCCACTCTTCTAGGGGTGGGGTCGAAGCTGGTCGATGGCGAGGGCTAGCCTCGGCGGCGGCGGTGACCAAGTCGGGATCCAACCCCACTAACTCCACAAAGGCTTTTAGGGGCGGGGTTAGCGTCTCCAGGTTAGGTGGCAGCGGTGGTTCAGTCGGGTCTTTATCCTCGCCATATGCCATCAGGTTAGGACAGGCCCGTAACCAGGCCAGATACAGCAACCGCAGGTCACCCGCCAACAGGTCATCGCGCAGGGGCAATAGCTGGGGCAGCCAGCCTTCCCCCTCGACCCAACCGATCATCCCATCTTCTTCCTGAATCTGAATGTTGAGAATCAGGTGTTGGGCTGTGGTAGAGATGGTGACTGCATCCTCAATTTCATAGGGTTTAAACCACGCGGGGTCAACCAGCGCTTTGGGCAGGCGAAACATGACCTGCCAGGTGCCCCAGTTGGCAATGTAGAGCATCGCGTCAAAATATTTGGCCACTAGGGCCTCTGGGTCACCCCGAAAGTCGCCATAGTTATAGACAAAGCTGGCTCTGTGCGGGGTAACCTGCGCTCGACTTGATAGCGCTTGCAGGGTTTTCTGCTCTTGAGTTGTCAGGGCGCGATCGAGCGCTTGAAATTCGTAGTACTGGTATTCGCTCATGGGTGTTTACCCCTTATGTCGCAGACTGCAGTTCCAGGCCGTGAAGAAGTTGAGTTAAGGCTATGGTATCCACCTCATGAGCCCCAAGAAAAGGGCAATAACAAGACAGCGCTTGAAGAAATGAATTCACCACGCCCGCAGGCCAAACTTAGAGGCGCTGTTAGCCACCTCCCGCCCTGGAAAGTTATCCTGGCTTGAGAGTGAACTCATGAAGATGATTTTGGGATTCTGCGATCGCCGCAGGGCAGGCAGCAGGGCTTTCACCAGACGAATGGGCGCGATCAAGTTGACCGCAATTAAGTAGGTTGACCTAGTTAATTCGAGGTGAATCAGAGCCAGAAGCACTGGATACCAAGCATCCTAGGCTTCATGTTCCGTAACATACCTCGAAATCCTTAAGTCAACCTACTTATCCGAGTAATGTCCTGATCAGAGCAGTCTTCAAATTAGTGCAGTTAGTGCTCTGCAAGTGCTCCACCACAAGCTAGATTAGCTGGGTCGCGATGTCCTGATATAGACACCATATAGATACCCCAGTGGTGTTCATGCAGCTTAACCAGGGCTATTGCTACCGCCGCAAGAAGCCCCAGGGCAAGGTGGTAGCCAGGATTTATACTTGGGAACTATCTCCATAACTGATATCTCTACAACCGAGTTGATGCCCCCCAACTCTGGCGTCTAGCGTGCTTGGCCTGAATCTAGGCTCAGCATATGCAGCGCTTGGTTCCAACAGGCAAAACAGCGGGGAAAGCGGCATGGCAAGATTTGTTCAGACTCACCACAATAGCCATGCCATTGCCCTGGAGTGGTCACTGCGACCTCACTATCAAATCATTACACCATCACGGCGAGCGGCGAGAGCGCTGCATGTACCGCACAAGCCTCTCCGCTGGTTGGCGCGCAAAGCCATAGAGTCCAAGGGCAAGACAGTCGCATCTGACCTCACAGCCCAACGGTTATTCCGCCAAGTCGTACAAGATGTCGCCCAGCCAGCGGATCTGCTGGCCACAGCCCGAGTCTGGCTACCGAGTGTGCGGTCTCTGCTCAAGAGCAACGCCAGCCTTCCAGAGATATCAGACATCTCCCCCGGGACTTCCACACTTTTCAAGGTGGCCAAGGACTACCAAGTCGCGCTAAGGCAAGAAGGACTGATTGATGAAGCAGAACTCTACTGGCAAGCTGCTGCTGGCAGCGTTCTGCCTCAACAGGTGCTGATCTATGGCTACTTTCAGCCTAGCCGTGATGAGCTGAACTGGATTGACGCCTTAGCGACTGATGAGAGTGTGTTGTTCTTGCCAGTCAACGAAGATTCTCCGCTGTTTGCAGATAGTCAAAAAGCCGTGGATTGGCTAGTTGAGCGTGGCTGGCAAGTGCTCAAGGACGCAGATAGCCAAGCTCAAGTCGCTGGCCTAGGCCAAGCCACAATCGCTCAGCCTAAGCAGACCTCGGGGATCTTGTCCCTGGGAGAATCCCTTAGCCGGGCGTTCTGCGGAACCCAAAATCGAGACCTTGGCAATGGACGAGGGCAAGCTCAATCCCCGGCAGTTCAGGATACAGGAACGTCCGTCAGCACCTACGCATACAGCACCCTGGAAGCAGAGGTGCGCGGAACACTGGCTGAGGTCAAAGCGCTGCTTAATAGCGGCACCCCAGCCCGTGACATTGCCATCGTGGCCAGGAATGAAGTCGCCTATGGCCCCTTGCTGCTCGACGTTGCCTGGGAATACGGCATTCCCCTGAGGGCGCTGTACGACACCCCACTGCTGACCACCCGGCTAGGAGCTTGGCTGGCCCTGTTAGTGGACGTGCTCAATGCCAAGTTTCCGTTCGAGGGCACGGCACGGCTGCTCAGTCATGCCCTAGCCAGTAATCCCGACCGCGACTTTTGGGCCACCACGCGCCGCCAACATCCCCAAGGCTTTGCGGCCTGGAATGCCTTGGCCAAAGAACATCTGGATCTAAACCTCGATGTCTTGGCTCAGATTGATCAGGCCAAGAGTCGCGTTGACTGGGTGGCGCGGTGGCGGAGCATCCTAAGCCAATTTGACTTAGGTCGTCGCTGTGCTCGTTGGGCGAGGGAAAGTGTTGCCTTCAACCGGTTTCGTGATGCCCTAACAGAGCTAGCCAAACCAGAATCGGAAGTTTTGAGCTGGGCCGAATTTAGCCAAGAGTTGCAGAACCTGCTAGCCAGCGTGACTGTGCCTGCCCAGCCGGGTCGCGGCGGCGTCGAGTTGCACAGTCCTCGATCGGTGATGGCGGCGCGATATGCCCACGGGTTTATCATCGGCATGGCTGAAGG
>PXDR01000317.1 GCA_003566335.1 Cyanobacteria bacterium T3Sed10_344R1 | reverse complement strand
CGCCAATTCTGGCAGGTGGGGATCAGCTGTCGCGGCTGTTCACCAATCTGGTGGGTAATGCCCTGACCTACACAGCCAAAGGGCAGGTCACGGTCACCCTAGGGTTGAGCCGCCACCAGGGCCAGCCCAGTTACCTGGTGCAGGTCAAAGATACGGGGGTGGGGATTGCGCCAGAACTATTGCCCCACGTGTTTGACCGGTTTTATCGTGCCGATCCGGCTCGGCAATCCCGCGATACGGCAGGGTCTGGGTTGGGACTTGCGATCGCAAAAGTAATCACCGAAAACCACCGGGGCACCATTCGCCTCGACAGTCAGCCCGGCCAAGGCACCTGCGTCAGCGTGTTGCTGCCCAAACCAAGCTAAGTTCCATCTAGTGATGACGCAACCGCTGGATCGCCTCAGCCTCCAGCCGCTCTAGGGCCAGACGACGCTGATCCAAAGGCATAGCGTTGTAGGTGCCGTAAAAGCAGCTAAACGTCCAGAACCACTGACCGAACTCAATGCAGCGCGCTAGGGGCGTTGGTTTTGGCGGAGAAGCGTGAAGCGGTAATGCGCGGCAAATCATGGGAACCTCCTGGGGTAATGCGAGTATCTATCCCAATCCTAGAGAGCCCATCAATGAAGCGCCAAAACCACTGTGCATAGCAACTATGCAATCAATTCATAATTCATGATTCGGGCGGGGGCTCTCCGCCGCTCAAACGGTTGACCCTACTGCAAAACCCCACGGCAAAAAATGTTCCCTAAGCGAAATCGTTGGCCTAGGGAATATTCCGTTAGATTTGTTCAGCCAGCGTCCTGGGAACGCTTACAGTTGAAGAGCACCGCTGTACCGCGATGGCGATAAAGCTGAGATGCCCTCCAACTAATTGGCACAACTAATTTGCATAGAGATTGATCGTTTGATTTGGAACCAACTCCACAACCTGGGGAGCCGTCACATTACCAATTACGGTTCCAAGTATCGCCCCCCCAATCGCCCCAATCGGGCCTAATGGTGAACCTGCTGCGGCCCCAACTAAACCATTTAACACAAGATTGCCAAATCTGGTTTGTCGGGGATCTTTGAAATCCGTAATTAAGTCAGAAGTGGCCGATATTGGATAGGGATTACCACCAATAGAAACACTATTGGCGAAATACCGCACGCCGCCTGGAACCGGTCGAAACTCGCCGTTAATACTGGAACCCGGTGGCAACAGCAGACCATTTACATTCACCGCATTGCCCACTCTGAGAGGATAAACCAAGGTTTCCCCTGTTGCGACATAAACTACATCAGTCAGACCGATGGAGGCCGGAATCACCGTTGTTCCTCTGACAGCTACCGTTGCTTCAACAGGGACAGCCTGAGTTGGCATAGTCAGTCTTGGAGAAACACTCATTGCTGTAGCTAGAACTAGGCCAGAAAATCCCAGCAGAATATATTTTCTCATGACAAGGCTCCGCACAATATTCCGTTGACGTAAACTCAGTCCTATGGCAACTGTATAGATGCCATGGCGATGCAACAGATAGATGCCAGTCCCTAATATTTCATCTCTGAAGGCGATATTTTAGAAGCGAATTTCGCGGCCAAAGGGCTGATTAATGCCCCGAACAGCATTGCCATTAGTGCCAATCACTTCAACACTCAGCGCGTAATCACCTGTGATATTCCCTTGGGAACTTAAGCTCACTGTCCACGAGCCTCCCGTTAGAGCAGAGGGCACAATCACAAATCCCAAAGGGGCATCAACCACAAATGGATTGCCCAAAGGATCCGTCAAGGTAATCAGAGGAATAATACTGTTTTGCACTAGACTGCCGTTGGGAAAGGCTCTAACGTGAATGCGATCGCCAGCATTTGCATGAAATGTGTAAGTGTTCACGTTAGTGACGGCTACACCACTAGCCCCAACATTAGGGGGAGCGCTTCTAAACTCTCCTAAAACAGTTTCCCCAGCTCGAATAGTCGTGCGGCTATTCTGGGCAAAGGCACTGGGAATCCGCATTACTAGCGGTATTCCAGACAGCACAAATGCAGTGGCCAAAAGAGTACATAGCGACTTCATAGGAAATCCTCAAATGTCTAGCATCCTAATCGCACCCTGATGATCGGCCTGCAAAGTTCTAAGGGGCGGATCAAAACCAACAGATCCTTCTTGATCGAGTCTGAGCCCTGGTTATTTTGATCAGGAATGATTACAGGACTATTGGTGATGGGGGAATGGCAACTCGGCGACTCCGTGTGCCGGTAAAGGGATCAAACCGATGAACTAAAGGGCTGCTGTCCAAATAGCGGAAGTGATCAGCAACGACAGAAACAAACGTGTCTTGCATCTCGCCATTGATTGCAGTTAAGGGCAACGTGACAAGCTGATTAGTATTGTTACAAGTCAGGGCGGGATCACTCACAGCGCACAGAACTGGAGTCATGGCCGCATCTCCAGACGGCAAGAGGACTGGAATAACCCCCGATCTCAGCACGACGGGATCAGGGCGGTTGGCAATTTGGTTATTAAAAGCGGCAGACACTGTGGCACACCGTTGCTGTGCCGGAAAGCCGGGAATAGTGGTAAAGCCAAGCAAGTTAGAGTTGACTTCCGGAAATTGGGCATGCACAGCAACCATGTGCCAGCGCCCCCGAGTTTGCACACATTCAAACTGGCCTACAATGTCAGTCGGAATCTGGACTTGAGCATTCGCGTTCTCTGTAGCTAACGTGATGCCACCAATGGCAACTAATGTGCCCAACGCAGCCTTTTGAAGGTCTTTGTAGAGACAGGATCGCATGGATTACACCTTGGGTGAATAGCTTGGGTGAATAGTGACTGAGTGTTAGGCATCTACGAGGAAATACCCAACCTTGCTATGTTTCTACGATGATTTGTCTTAGACTCCGGATAAAATCCGGGAAATTACTTATTAAGCTCCCAAACCACTGTGTATAGCGGGTATGCCATCAATGCATAATCCGTAATTTTGGGGAGTGTTCAGAGAACCGTGCTCGATCAGCCTGAAACCCTTGATTTATCGTTCTCAGAACTGGGGTTTACACAAAAATCTGATCACTCCCTAATTTTGCAGTCCGCCCAGCGCCCGCAACTGAGTAGCTAGGGTCAACAGCCCGATTGAGTACACTGGAGCAAATGGTTCTCCAGGCAGTGACATGGTTAATCCCACCCCCTATCCCAGGCCCGCTTCTGAAACCCTGCCGACCATGTACGATCTGCCCAGCGAGGATCCGGAAGAGCCAGGATTGCCCGACGAGTTTCATGCCTTTCAGCCCCAGTTGCTGCGGGAAACCTGCCAGCCCCCCGCTTATCCTGCCTCGGAAATCTTCACGGGCACAGACTTAAATCTCTACTACGACGTTCGCCATCCCCGTTGGCATAAGCGGCCTGACTGGTTTCTGGTGCTGGGGGTGCCGAGGGCTTTGCAGCAAACCGACCTGCGCTGGAGCTACGTGATTTGGCAAGAAGGGGTCAGTCCGTTTTTGGTGATTGAACTGCTGTCCCCTGGCACCGAGGCTGAGGATTTGGGGCAAACCCTGCGAGAAGTCAACCAACCGCCCACCAAATGGCAGGTGTACGAGCAGATTTTACGGATTCCCTACTACGGCATCTTTGATCGCTACACCCATACCTTTCGGCTATTTCGGCTGTTTGGCCCGCGCTACCAAGAGGTTGAGCTATCGGCACAGCGATTTTGGTTCGATGAGCTAGGTCTAGGGTTGGGGGTCTGGCAAGGCCAGTACCAAGATACAGATGGAATCTGGCTGCGCTGGTATCAGGACAATGACGATTGGGTGCCCACAGCCGAAGAGATCGGAATCCGAGAACGGCAGCGGGCTGAGCAGGAGAGTCAGCGGGCTAAGCAGGAAAGTCAACGGGCTGAGCGAGAACACCAGCGGGCTGAACAGTTAGCGGCTCAGCTCAGGGCACTGGGAATTGAGCCAGAGTCACCCGATGACTTCACCGGGTGACTGCGATCGCTAGATAGCAACCTAGTTAAGCGGCACCCGCTTGGTTAGCACCGTCATCACTTCGCCAGGTTGGCCCGTGGGCTGGGGTTTGCACCAGTCGTTGGGTTCAGCGTAGCCTCGGCGATGGAGGTTGCTGACGGTAAGCCGGACTGCGGCCTCGGGGCCAAACAGCACATGGCGCACTTCCGGGGAGCGGTCGGGGAACTGATCCCCGGCAACGGGGCGACAGTCGCCGCTGCGATCATTGGGGGTGCCGCTGCCGGAACCTGCCGCAGCGGGATCGGACTGATTGGGATTGGATTGATTGCGATTGAACATGGGTCTGGTTGATGTAGAGGACAGGCGAAAAACCAGACACCAAAAACCCGGCTCCCCAAAGCTGCCTAGCTCGAAAAATCGAGCATTGCAAGCAGTGCTGTCAGGGGGCCGGGTTAAACTAACGCCAGCCTCCAGATAGCGGACTTATCTGGGGGTGATTACTGCCTGGTGGTGGTTCCACACCATCGGGCAGCGCCGAATTTTTAGAGTCTAGGGATTGAGCGTTAGAGTACCTCACAGGTATCTATGGCCACGTATCGTAGTGGGGATATTTGAATAAGTCAACCCCATTGAGGCTGCAAGCTTGGGGAAAGCAACCCAGGAAAACTCAATTACGCCTGGAAGCTATATGGCTTCTCCTAATAAATAGGGGGTCTCGCATAGACGCAGACGATAACAGTTGATCCCCAATTTTACACAGCTTAATTTCACTTATTCTTTTGCAACAATCCTTGCAAAAATAATGTTGAGAAATACCGGCATTCACCAAAAGCTTCGATATTCTGGGGATAACCACGTTATGGATGATTTCCGGATATTACCTATGGATAACACCCAACGATATCGCTTCGTTTGCACCCTCACCTTTGGGGATATTTATGGCCAGATTATTATCTGGCTGATGGTGCTATTCATCAGCCTAGCTGCCGCCCTGGCTCTGATGGGGGCCAGCCGTCCGGTCTACGCCCTGGCCACGGTGGGCTTGATTTTGGTGTTGTCCTTACCCTTCTTGCTGTTTGCGTTCGTGACCACCCTGCTCAACCACATTGAGTTTTCCGCCGTAGATCCTCAGCCTGCCACAGACACCAGCGCTTCCAGCGCATCAGGGCAACCGGCCCAGGCGATGGGTTAGTCAGCAACTCTGTAAGCTCTTGCTGAATCCAGGTCGAGCTTTCCTTAGCGGGGGAGCTCGACTTTTAAGTTACTGACGGCATCTCAATACTCAAGCGCCGGTCTTACAGATTGCCGGGTTTACAGGCGATCGCAGCTTTATAGGATGCGATCGCCTGTTCAATATTGTCCGTTCTCACCCCCAGCATCTGGTCTCCCTGGGCTGCCGCCAACCCCGTCATCACTGCCGCCCAGGCAACTGGATAAGTCTCGGGAGACAGCAGTCCAAGAGCTTGGCGGTAGCAGTCAATCGCCAACGCTAAGTTCATGGCCCGATTGCCCTGGTGGCGCAGATGATAGGCCCGAGCCAGGCCAGTCAGGGGGGTAGCTTGGCCTAGGGCATCTGCTGCAACGCGATTTTCCAGAGCCTGACCATAGAGGGCAATGGCCGTTTCCAGATTGGTGGTGCGGTCGCCGTGGATGCGATCGCAATACGCCGTCGCCAAATTATTCAGCGTTGTCGCCCAGATCTGGGGTTGAGCCTGGGCCAAGAGGCGTCCCAATGCTTGCTCATAAGCCCCAATCGCCAGCTCTAATGGCAGGCTGCGGTCAGCCAGGGCCAAGTGCTGCATCACATTACCAAACTGAGCTAGAACGATCGCCCCGCCAGCGTCCTGTTCTGCCAAGAACTCAGCCGCCGCAAACGGAAATGCTTGCAGCAACCCAGGCAGTTGGTTGGGGTGAGCCTTGAACTCAGGATAGAGAGCCAAGGCTTGATCAAGATGATCCGCCAGCCAGCGCCAAATCGTCAGCAATCGCTCAACGCCAAGCTCAGAGCTAACTCCAGGTCTGACCGTTGCAGTGGGGGAATGGGTGAATTTCCTGTTCATGATGACCTCTAAGCCGCAGCAACGGATAAGGGAATAAAAAAGGTTCAAGCCTGGTGGAGATCAGAGTCGCAACTGCTGTTAATAAAAAATTAATTTCAATAGTTTTTGCGCTGTTTCAGGACTGTTCTGTAAAGGGATAGTTAAAGCCTGATCTAGATTTACTCTGGCGTCGATACCTCTGTTATCGCTGAGGGCTTTCAGTTATAGGCTGGGCTTATTACACCTTCTTAACTGTCCGGCCAAGTGGCTGTCCACAGTTGAGCAAGATGACCTCCTGGCCTATCCCCAATGATCCCCCAAAGCGCAAAAGACAGTCTCCAAGCTGCTTTGGGGACGACCAGTCAACTCCAAAAGCCGGGATCAACCCTAAAATTCAGCAGATTGGAATAATCAGTTCCAGCCACTTTAGGGGTATCAATGTAAGGCGGGATTTTTGTTTGCTCTACAGCCCTGCACCCTTACTAACGGCGCTGCCCTTCGACAGGCTCAGGGCGAACGGTTCCAAGTCCGTTCGGGCTGAGCTTGTCGAAGCCCATTGTCAGCAACTTCACAGGTGATCTGTCCCGCCTTAAGCGGATACCCCACTTTAGCGTGTGGCCACCTGCAAAACAGGATTCAAGTTTCACAATGAGAGTTGTAAAGCTGTGATAACTTATCACGCGTTGTTCAAAACAATTGGGCATATTGATGGGGTGACCACCACTTTAGATCGATCGTTTTAATCAGCGACTTGAATTTAAAGTTTCCGAGTCAATTTCTTGGTTTAGTTTTGAGAGTTTTCCAAGTATTTTCTGATGTCATCTATTTAGATGAAGGTCTAATCTAGTAAATAGGGAACAGGTTTTCCCGGTTATGGCTGACTCTTCAAAACGGCCAACATCGAGAGCAACAACTTCTCAGGGTGCACTGCGTCTATTGGGTTTTCCGTTCATCTTTAAAACCAATCCATTGGTCAATTCGCTACCATGACCTCTACCTCTCTCACCCATACCGCCCCGGCATGGCCCCTGGATCAGACCGACCTGCCGGAGCCTGGCTTGCCCAGGTTAGTGGCTCCTACCGCCTTGCAGATCGATACTGAGCAGCCGACTGATCTTCCTGCCGATCTCCCTCTTTTAGATCCTCACCAAGGGACAGATCCCCAGCATGGCAAGCTTGTGCTCACCCTGTTGCTGTGGGCCGCGACCCGGTGCCAGGCCAACCGGACGAGTAACCTTCTGCTCAGCCCTGAGGACTGTAGTCAGCGTTTGCTAGCCCTACGGCAGCGCAACTGCCAGCTCGAACAGCGGGTGCTAGACCTAACGGAAGTCTGCCAGCGCACTACCGAGCGGCTAAGCCAATCAACCAACCTGCATGACAAAGTCAAACTGGCTTTAGAAACCAGCGAAACTCGGTTTCGCAGCCTAGTCGAACAAACCAGCGACTGGATTTGGGAAATGAATCCCCAGTGCCAGTTCACCTACGTCAGCCCTCGGGTGATCGAAATTATTGGCCATGAGCCCAAAGCGCTAGTAGGCCGACAGCTGATTGACTTTATGGTCGAAGACGAAGCAGTGCGGTTTAGCACCCTGCTGTACCACGCCACCCAGCAGCAGCAGCCCTTCTCTAATCTGGAAGCAACTTGTCGCCATGCCAACGGTAGAGCCGTCGCGCTAGAAATCAGCGGCTCCCCCTACTTCAACTCAGACGGGCAAATCCAGGGCTATCGCGGCCTCATCCATGACATTACCGATCGCAAGCTGATTGAGCGGGACATTCGCAAGGCGCTGACCAAAGAAAAAGAGCTTAACGAGCTCAAGACCCGCTTTATTTCCATGGCGTCCCATGAATTTCGCACCCCCCTCACCACGATTTTGGCCTCTGCTGAAACCTTAGAGCGCTACCGCCACAAGTTTTCAGAAGAGAAGCAGATCACCATCCTTCAGCGCATCCAATCCTCGGTCAACCACCTAATGAGTTTGCTCAACGACATGTTGACCGTGGGCAAGGCGGAGACTCAAAACCTAGACTTTCAGCCTGAATCCCTAGATCTCAAGAAACTCTGCCAAGACATTATTGATGAACTGCGGTGGGGGCAACAGTCTCCGGCGGCCAAGATTGAGCTGCAGTGGTCTGGAGAAACCTCCACAGTGCTGGCAGACGAAAAGCTGCTGCGGCATATGGTGACTAATTTGGTGTCCAACGCCATCAAATATTCCCCCGATGGCACCCCGATTACGGTTCAGGTGGCCTGTGCTCAGCCCCAGACCCGAATTGATGTCATTGACCAGGGGATCGGGATTGCGATCGCAGATCAAGCCCGGTTATTCGAGGCGTTTTATCGCGGCAACAACGTGAACAACATCTCCGGCACAGGGTTGGGTCTGGCAATTGCCAAACGGGCCGCCGAAAGACATCAGGGCAACCTCACCTTCACCAGCCAACCCGGTGTGGGTACCACCTTTACCCTGCACCTACCGCTGACTTTTTTGAATTAGCGTTTTCGTATTTTCCTTGAATCTTTTTTGAATTAACTTGGAGCTGAGATCATGGCTAAAATTCTGGTCATCGAAGACGAAGTCGGCGTCCGCGACAGTATTGTCGACATCCTTCATGCTGAAGACTTCATTGTGGATAGTGCCGCCAACGGCAAAGACGGACTGCGCCAAATCGAGGAATTTCACCCTGACCTGGTCATCTGCGACATCATGATGCCCGTCCTCGACGGCTATGGCGTGATTGAACAAGTGCGCCAAACGCCCCAACACGCCACCCTGCCCTTCGTGTTTCTCTCCGCCAAAGGCGAAAAAGTCGATGTTCGTAACGGCATGACCCTGGGGGCAGACGACTATCTCACCAAACCCTTTACCCATAACGATCTGCTGAACATGATTCATGCCCGGCTGGGTGCCCGCCAAGCCCAAGACCAGGTCACCCAGCAGCAGCTAGACGCCCTGCGCAACAGCATCAGCACCGCCCTGCCTCGGGAACTGAGCCTGCCGATGAAAGAAATGCTGCAGGT
>PXDR01000444.1 GCA_003566335.1 Cyanobacteria bacterium T3Sed10_344R1 | reverse complement strand
GCGGTTTGATTGCCGCTTGAATCAGCTAAAGCCTGCTGAAAACCCACAACTTAAAAACTCGTTTTCCTGACTGCGCTGCCATGACTCAATCCATGCCCTCTGACGCCGCCGGATCTGAACCAATTTCGGCCTTATCCCGCAAGAAACTCTGGCTAGCTGCCATTAAGCCCCCCATGTATAGCGTGGCGATTATGCCCATTTGCCTGGGCACAGCGGTGGCCTACAGCGAGGGTTCCCGGTTTGTGCCGGGGATTTTTGCCCTGTTTTTGGGGTCGGCGGTGTTGATTTTGGCCTGGGAAAATCTGAGCAATGATGTGTTCGATTCGGCCACGGGGATCGATGTCAACAAGGCCCATTCCCTGGTGAATTTGACCCGGAATCGGCGGCTGATTTTCTGGCTAGGCAATGCTTGTCTAGTCACGGGGATCACCGGAATTCTGGGGATTAGCCTTTGGCAGCAGGACTGGACGGTGCTGGGCCTGATTTTGGTTTGCTGTGGCTTGGGCTATCTCTACCAGGGGCCGCCCTTTCGCTTGGGCTATCAGGGGTTAGGGGAAGTGCTGTGTTTTTTCAGCTTTGGCCCGTTGGGGGTGAGTGCGGCTTACTACAGTCAGCGGCAGATCTGGTCAAGCACTGCGATCGCAGTTGGCGTTATCCTCGGCCTCACTACCACCCTGGTGCTGTTTTGCTCCCACTTTCACCAGGTGGAGGATGACATTGCCGCTGGCAAACGATCGCCGATTGTGCGCCTGGGCACCAAGCGGGGATCTCAACTGCTGCCCTGGGTTTGCGGCAGTGTGTTTGGCCTGATTGTGGTCGGGGTGTTAGCGGGACGGTTCCCGCTGTGGACGCTGCTGGCGTTGGCGAGTTTGCCCCCGGCAGTGCGGCTCTGTCAGCATGTGGACCGTTTCCACGATCAGCCAGACAAGGTGAGTAATAGCAAATTTATTGCGATCGCATTCCATTTCTGGAGCGGCATCTTGCTCAGCTTGGGCTTTCTGCTGCCCCAGATTTAGGCCAAGTCTAGGATGGGTGAGACGCACTACCTGCTTGAGTTTCGGCCCTACTGCCGCCCGTTTTTGCAGCCCCTGCGCACCCACCACGGGCTGTGGGAACAGCGTCAGGGGGTATTGCTGCGGCTATCTGCCGGGGATCGCGTGAGCTACGGGGAGATTGCCCCCCTACCCGAGTTCGGCTCGGAAACCCTGGCGGCAGCGCTAGCGTTTTGCCGGGGATTGGGAGCTACGGTTTCTGAGGCCCAGTTGAAGCTGATCCCAGCAGTCCTGCCCGCCTGTCAGTTTGCGTTTGAGACGGCGGTGTGGGGGTTAAGGAATCAAGGGCAACCCCCCAACCTCATCCCAGCACTTCCCCCCGCCCATGCTTGTGCCCTGTTGCCCAGCGGTGAAGCGGCGTTGCAGCGGTGGCAAGATTCCTGGGCTGCGGGCCACCGCAACTTTAAGTGGAAAATCGGTGTTCATACCCCAACCCAAGAGCTGACCTGGGGAAAAGAACTGCGATCGCAACTCCCCCCATCAGCCAAACTGCGCCTAGACGCCAATGGTGGCCTGTCCCTAGCCGCAACCCACACCTGGCTAACCTGGTGCGATCAGGTGGAGATCGAGTTTTTAGAACAGCCCTTACCGACTACCGATTCAGACCCCCTGCATCAGCTTAGCCAGCAATACCGCACCCCGATTGCCCTGGATGAATCGGTCAGCAGCTTGGCAGATTTGCAGCAGTGGCGGCAGAGGGGCTGGGCTGGGGTGTTTGTGGTCAAACCTGCGATCGCAGGTTCCCCCGCCGCCTTGGTGGACTGGTACCAGCACCACCAGCCGCGACTGGTGCTGTCCACGGTATTCGAGACGCCCGTGGGACGGCAGGCGATCCGTCAGCTCGCCGCAGTCCTCTACAGTGACCAGCCCCCCCTGGCCCTGGGCTGGGGATCGCCGGGGTTCCAGGATGATTGGGATCAGCTCAGACCAGATCAGGTTTGGCAACGGCTAGGGCCAGAGGGCACATGGGGCTAAATCGGCAGTTCGGCCACCGAGATGATTGGCTGCTGGGGATCAACAGCCAAGACTTTTGGCGACGGGTTGAGCTGCGATCGCACCAACTCCAGCAAACGCCCCAAGCCAATCCCGTCCTCTGGCTGGCGGAACCCAAGCCCCTAAACTTCCTCATTGGTCTGTTTGCCGCCGCCCAACATCCTTGCACCCTGGTGCTCTGTAACCCCACCTGGGGCCAGCAAGAATGGCGGCAACTCCAGGCCCAAATCAGTGGGGATCTAGTTTGGGGGCACCCACCGATCCAGCCGATCCCGTCAGCGCAGTTTTGGCAGGACTCGGCCCCCAATCCTTGCCCGATTCCCCATCCCGTTTTGATCCCCACGGGCGGTTCCTCCGGGCGGGTCAAGCTGGCCGTCCACACCTGGGACACCCTAGGGGCAGCAGTGCCGGGGTTCTGTCAGCATTTTCAGCTCCCCACCGTCATCAGCTACTGTGTGCTGCCGCTCTACCACGTCAGCGGTCTGATGCAGGTGGTGCGATCGCACCTCACCAACGGTCAACTCTGGCTAAAGTGCGATCGCAACCCCCTCAATCCCAGCCAAATTCCCATCGTCCCCCCAAACAGCGTCTTGTCCCTTGTGCCGACTCAGCTCCAGCGGTTGCTGGCTCAAGGTCAGGCGGCTTGGCTGCGATCGTTTCAGGCCGTGTTGCTCGGCGGTTCTCCCCCCTGGGCCAGCTTGCTTACCCAGGCCCGCGACGTCCAAATTCCTGTGGCCTTGACCTATGGCATGACCGAAACCGCCGCCATGGTCACGGCTCAGCGGCCCGGCCAGTTTTTGCAGGGCGACCATAGCAGCGGCGTCCCCTTTCCCCAGGTGGGTTTGACCCTAGAGAGTTCATCTCAGTTTTGGAGCCCTCACCCTAAATCCCTCTCCCAAGCTGGGAGAGGGACTTTGAATCCGGCTCCCCTTCTCCCAACTTGGGAGAAGGGGTTGGGGGATGAAGGGCAGACTGGCAAAAGTGCGATGCACCCGAAGTTAAACCTAGTCAGCCCCGGTCAAATCACCCTGACCACCCCGGCACTGGCCTGGGGCTACTGGGGCGATCCCCAAGGGTTTAACGGTCAGTTCCAGCCAGGGGACTGGGGGCAACTGGATGCTCAAGGCCAGCTCCAGCTCTTAGGTCGTCAGAAAAATCGCATCATCACCGGGGGCGAAAAGGTCTTTCCCGAAGAAGTGGAAGCGGCACTGATCAGCACTGGCTTAGTCCAGGACGTGGCCGTGGTGGGCTTGCCCGATCAGCAGTGGGGCGAAGTGGTGACAGCGGTGTATGTCCCGGCCCACTCGACGGGGCCAAACTCCCCTGGGCCAGAATTAACGCCGGATCAACTGCAAACAGCTCTAGGCAACAGGCTGTCCCCGTTTAAGCGACCTAAGCAATGGTTAGCGGTGCCCAGCCTGAATCGCACTGTCCAGGGCAAAATTCAGCGCCATCGCATTCGAGACTTGGCTCAGCAACACTTCCGCCAAATCATGACGCAAACCAACGAACAATAAACTTTTGTGTTGAGTGTTCCCAACGCTCCAACCTCAAATCTAGAAGTCTGCTAGGGCTGCGATCGCAGTCTTGGATAAACGGCGCATATGTGACTAATTCCGAAGAAAAGCCTAAAGCTGCTGTGGATCAAGCGTTGCCTTCCTTACAGTGGTAGGCAACGCGGGGAATTTAACCCCCATTAAGGAAAAGATAGGGGCAGGCTAACGCCGGTTGCGAAAGCCGATCGCCCGAAAGTTATGAAGTCAACATTTGTAACGAATTAACCGTGATACTTTGGCTCCGACCCCCGCCGGCCAACTTTTCTGTCGGGGATGACGGCGCTTCAAATCCCCATAGCATCCTTTTTTATGGCTGACTCTACGATTAATCCCGGCATCTCCCTGGCCCAAGCGCGGGCCGACTCCACCCCCCAAATTCGCATTCGTCGCCTGGTCTGGAAACTTGCGATCGCAACCCTAGCCCTGATGGCTGTAGGCAGCGCCACTCGGGTCATGAATGCGGGGCTGGCCTGCCCCGATTGGCCACTCTGTTATGGCCAGCTTGTGCCCAGCCAGCAGATGAACCTCCAAGTCTTTTTGGAATGGTTCCACCGCCTGGATGCCGCTCTGATCGGCTTACTTTCCTTACTGCTCGCCGGACTGTCGATTGGCTATCGCCGGGTTTTGCCCGCTTGGCTACCTTGGGCTGCGATCGGCACGGTCATGCTAATTGGCGTCCAAGGACTGCTCGGAGGACTCACCGTCACCGAAATGCTGCGGTTTGACATTGTTACCGCCCATCTAGGCACCGCCCTGCTGTTTTTCTGCACCCTGTTGACCATCGGCTGGAGCCTCACTCCTTACAAAGCCACGGGCACCGTGGGCCGTCTGCCCTGGGTCAGCCTGACCGCAGCCGTCCTGGTTTACCTGCAAAGTTTGCTGGGGGGGCTAGTCGCCTCTCGCTGGGCCGGTCACCAATGCTTTGGCCTCTCGGAACTGTGCGGGGTGATGAACAGCCATATCGTAGGCGTTGTCCCGCCAACGGTGGTCACCCTGGCCTTGGTTGTCATGGCCTGGCGCACCCCGGCCCTGAGCAAACCCCTGCGTCGCTTTTCCCAATTTGCTGGGGTATTGCTGCTGGCCCAAATTGCCCTGGGCATCGCCACCTTCCGGCTGCACCTCCAGGTTGAGGTGTTGACGGTCTCTCACCAGGCGGTTGGGGCCATGCTGTTGGGCAGCTTGGTCAGCTTTACCGTGATCGCCTTACGGGATCGCAGCCAAGCCCGTCGCTGGAGCGTTACGCCCACCCCGGCCACTGTGGTCTAGGCCAGGCTGACCTGACTCCATCAAGCTTTTCTCAACCAGACTTCAACAGGACTTCAACGCATGAATCAGACCACCATCTGGAACGACACCACCACGCGCCGTCACCAAAACCTGCGTCAGGTGTTCCAGAGCTATTGGCAACTGACTAAGCCCCGGATTATTCCGCTGCTGTTGATTGAAACCGCTGCCGGGATGTGGGTTGCCGGTGAAGGGGAAGTCGGGCCAGTGCTATTGCTGGTGACGCTGCTCAGCGGTGCCTTGGCTGCGGCCTCGGCCCAGTCGATCAACTGCATCTACGATCGCGACATTGACTACGAAATGGAGCGCACCCGCCACCGCCCCATTCCCTCCGGGCGGATTCAGGTGCGGGATGCCCTATTGTTTGCGGCTGTACTTGCGATCGCATCCTTCACCCTGCTCACCGTCTTTGCCAACCTCCTGGCCGCTTGCTTAGCCATGCTAGGCATCGCCCTCTACGTCGGCGTCTACACCCACTGGCTGAAGCGCTCCTCCACCCAAAACATCGTCATCGGTGGTGCGGCTGGCGCAGTCCCGCCCCTAGTCGGCTGGGCCGCCGTCACCGGGGAACTCTCCCTAGCTGCCTGGGTCATCTTCGCCCTCGTCTTCGTCTGGACACCGCCCCACTTCTGGGCCTTAGCCCTCGTCATCCAGGACGACTACGCCAAAGTGGGCGTGCCCATGCTGCCCGTCATCGTCGGCGATAAAGCCACTGCCAAGCAAATCTGGCTCTATACCCTGGTGATGATTCCCACCAGCCTGCTGCTGGTTTACCCCCTCGGCGTAGCCGGTGCCCTCTACCTGGTCATGGCTCTCTGGCTCGGCTGGGGCTTCGTCACTCGGGCCTGGAGCTTGCTACAAACCCCCTCCGACCGCGACCAGGCCAAGTCCCTGTTCAAGTACTCCATCCTGTACATGATGCTGCTGTCCTTTGGCCTCGTCCTCGATAGCCTGCCCATCACCCACCAACTCACCCACGCCGCCGGTCAAAACCTTGACCTGCTGATCAGCGCCATCCCAATGGTGGGCTAGTTCCTCCCAACCCTCTCCCTAAACCTCGACAAGGCGCACAGTCATAAACTGTGCGCCTTCGCTAATTTGAGGTGCTCAGGTGTGGGGCAGCTACCAAACAACTTGGCAGTCATAGCTCTTAAAGCTGGCATCACGGCTAACAATAGCCACCAGCTCAACTCGACTTTGGGCAATCAGCAAGCGATCAAACGGGTCTCGGTGGTGCTGGGGAAGTTGTTCGAGTTCCAGGATATGGGAAAACTCGATAGGCAGCAGAGTGATGTTGTTCTCAGCTTGTTGCTGCTGCACAATGTCGGCCAGATTACCTCTGAGAGTTAGTTTGCCGAGCTGAAACTTGATCTGAATTTCCCAGAGACTGGCAAGACTCAACAGTAGTTGGTTCTCAGGAGCCTGGAGACGGTTAAACATCACTGTTGGCAGTTTCTCAGGATAACTGTCCCACCAGATAAAAGTATGGGTGTCGAGTAGAAGTTTCATGCATCTTCGCCGAGCCAGAACTCGTCGGGCAGCGGATCGTCAAAGTCATCACTCATGACAAATGCGCCTTTGTGAAGCCCAGGGGTGCGTGCTTTGGGCGCGGGTTGGGACGTTTTTTGACCCAGAAAGGCAGCGAAGTCTAGGACTGCTTGTTGTTGGGCAGGGGTGAGGGCGCGAACTTGCTCTAGCAGGGCTTGCTCCAGAGCTTGTTCTAAGGTGGCCTGTTCCATGCTTGTGGAGTCCTCCAGGAATGAGGGTGCTGATTCAATTATCGACAATGACTAATCCACCAGCCGCACAAACTTTTTCTTGCCGACTTGCAGGACTCTGCCAGTCAGGTCACGGGCCGCATCAAAAGTTAGATCAGTATCCTTAATTTGCTCCCCTTCTAACCGCACCGCGCCCCCCTTGATTTGGCGACGGGCATCGCTGCTACTGCCACAGAGTCCACTCGCAGACAGCAAGTAAAACAGCTTCAGCGGAAAGGTCAGCTCAGCTAAAGAAAACTCCGGCACCCCAGCCGCGCTCTGGCTGCCGCCGCCCTGCACCAAGGTCATCGCCGCCTGCTGCGCTTGGTTCGCAGCCGCTTCGCCGTGGTACTGCCGAGTCACCTCCAGGGCCAGCAGCTTCTGGCACTCCCGAGGATTCTCGGGCAGTTGGTCGAGGGGTTGCTTGGTCAACAGCTCAAAATACTGACGAATCAAGCTGTCCGGGGTTTTCTCCAGCTTCGAATACATGGTCAGGGCATCTTCCTGGAGCCCCACATAGTTGCCCAGGGACTTAGACATCTTTTGGCCCCCATCCCCCGCCAACAGCAGGGGCAGCAGCATCCCGAACTGGGGCTTTAGGCCAAAATGCCGCTGCAAATCCCGCCCCACGGCAATATTGAACTTCTGATCCGTGCCGCCCAATTCCACATCCGCTTCCACCGCTACCGAGTCATAGCCCTGCATCAGCGGATACAGGAACTCATGCAGATAAATCGGGTTGCCCTGGGTGTAGCGCTGGTTAAAGCCCTCCTTTGCCAGCATTTGCCCCACGGTCATCGTCGATAGCAACTCTAGAATCTTGCCCAGATCAAGCTGGCTCAACCATTCCGAGTTGTAACGCACCTCCAGACGGCCCGGCGTTTCAAAGTCTAGAATGGGCCGGACTTGCTCTAAATAAGTCTCGGCATTGGCCTTGACGTCCGCTTCCGTCAACTGACGGCGGACTTCTGAGCGACCCTCAGGGTCGCCAATTCGGGCGGTAAAGTCACCAATAATCAGTACCGCCGTGTGGCCTGCATCCTGGAAATCCCGCAGTTTCCGTACCGGAATGCTGTGGCCCAGGTGAATCTCGCTGCCAGTCGGGTCAATGCCCAGCTTCACCCGTAACGGACGATCAGCCTCTGCCAACCGCTGGCGCAGATTTTGGTCGGCGTCCTTGCTCTCTGGCTGGTCGGGGAATACCTCGCTGACGCCGCGATAAATGCCCTGCAACTCCTCAGACAGAGCCTCAGTAGAAGCAGGCATGGCAGACCCTAACGGCGACATAGACTTCGAGGTAAACATAGATATGGACAGACGAAATTTGGTGAAAAATGAGATAGAACAGGGGAGTATTGCAACGTGCGTCGGTGCAGTACCTGGCTCCAAGCGGGTTTAAGTGTTTGATTTCAGACTCAGAACCAGCCTTGCGGCGCTCTCCAGCCCGACAGCTCAATAGCAGACGCACCCTCTATCAAACCATCCAATCCTTAATCTGGCTGAATAAATTGACAGGATCTAGGGCAAGTAGCGTATGCTTTTGCCCAATCAACTGCAAATTCTCCCCCGTCACTGCTCTACTCGGCTACAGATCTAGCCTGTAGATCCAGCCGAAAGCCAGGTTCAGCCAGAAGTCAGGGTATTTTCTTGACCTAGACAGCCCTTAACCGACCGCCAAGTGCTAGGATCCCAGCCACACCTGAGCGAGTCTCGCCCCACCGCCCCAGAGCTTAAACAACCGCCACTTGTACCGTTGAGGAAGTAGCTGCCCCGTGTCATCCAACACTATTCGTCAAGCGCGATCGCACCCTCGTGGGCGCAGCACCCGTTCTCGCTCCGCTGGACTCGGCAAATTTGTCCAGGATGTGGGTCAGGTGACTGCCGCCACGATTTTAGGCGTGACCATGCTGTCCAGCGCTGTAGTGGCAGGCGGACTCGTGGGGTTGGCCGTTAGTTTCCGCAACCTGCCCAACGTGCGAATGCTGCGGAACTATGCACCGACCGAAACCAGCTACATCTACGACATCAACGGCACCCTGCTGGACAGCCTGCACGACGAAGCCAACCGAGAAGTCGTAGACCTCAACGAAATCTCGCCGAACCTCAAGCGGGCTGTCCTGGCGATTGAAGACAGCTATTTTTATCGTCACCAGGGCATCAACCCCAGCAGTGTGGCTCGGGCCTTCCTCGCCAACCTCAGTGCTGGCACCACTGTAGAAGGCGGTTCCACCATCACCATGCAGTTGGTGAAAAACCTATTTCTCAGCCCCGAGCAGGCAATTAGCCGCAAAGTGGCAGAAGCCGTCCTGGCGATGCGGATTGAGCAAGTCTTCGACAAAGACGAAGTGCTGGAGCTGTACCTAAACCAGGTCTACTGGGGGCACAACACCTATGGCGCT
>PXDR01000613.1 GCA_003566335.1 Cyanobacteria bacterium T3Sed10_344R1 | reverse complement strand
TCGCAGCCGCCCTGAGCAGTCCCCACACCTCTCCTCGGGAAGCTGCCCAGACTGCCTGGCAAGCCCTCTGGCCCAGAGGGGAATTGTGCAAGCACCATCTGTATTTGTTTGGCCTCGAAAACCTGATGGACTTCGACCCGCCCCAGCTCCAACACTTTTTCACCACGTTCTTCAGCCTGCCGACGGCAGACTGGGCCGGTTTCTTGGCCGATAGCTTGACGGTGCCAGAACTGGTTCAAGCGATGTTGGGCCTGTTTGGTCGTGCCCCTAACGATGTGCGCTGGGGGTTGATGACCTCCGTCGGGCGTCACGGTGATTTGCTGCTGCGGGCGGTTTCGGCCTAGGACGCTGAAGACAACTGCTGCCAGTAGCGACAGATGCTGTAGGCCATAGTCACCACGCCGGTCAGGATGGCCGTTTCATCAACCTCGAACTGGGGATGGTGCAACGGTGGATTGGGGCGATCGGCATAGCCCACGCCCAAGCGGAACATGGTGCCGGGGGCATGGTCGAGATAGAGGGAAAAATCTTCGGCCCCGAGGGAGGGTTCTGGCAGCACTTGGATGCGATCGCGCCCCCAAGCTTCTTCAGCACACTGCTCTACAATCTGGGTCAAATACGGATCATTCAGCACCGACGGCACCCGCCGACAGTAGTTCATCTCATACTTAGCCCCAAACGGCTGACAGACGCTGGCCACAATCGACTCAATCCACTGGGGCAGTTCTGCGCTAGTTTCGGGATGGAGCGATCGCACTGTGCCCAACAGCCGCACTTGATCGGCAATTACATTGGGGGCTCGACCGCCGCTAATTTGGCCAATGGTCAGCACCACAGGTCGCAGCGGATTGTGAGTCCGGCTAATCGCCTGCTGCAACACCGTAATTACCTGAGCTGCAATCCACACTGCATCAACTGCCTCATGGGGCCGGGCTCCGTGGCCCGACTCGCCGTGGATAATCAACTCCAAATCATCCGCTGCCGCCGTCAACGCCCCGTAGCGCACGCCGATAGAGCCTCCGGGCACTGTGGGGAACACATGCACCCCCAGCACTGCTCCCACCCCAGTCATCACCCCATCGTCAATCATCCAGCGGGCTCCCTGGGCTGTTTCCTCGGCGGGCTGAAACAAAAAGCGGGTTGTTCCTGGAAACCCTTTCTGGAGTTGGGACAGCACCATCGCAGTGCCCAAACCTACCGTCGTGTGGACATCATGGCCACAGGCATGCATGATGCCCATCTGGCGTGAGGCATACTCTAACCCCGTGCGCTCCGTAATTGGCAGGGCATCCATATCAGTGCGAATCGCCAGCCGGGGCAGCAAGGGATCGGCTCCCGGCATTTCTGCCACGACTCCCGTTTTGCCCACCAGTTCCTGGACTTGCAGGCCGCAAGACGACAGCACCCCTGCCACATAGGCCGCCGTCTGGTATTCCTGGCCGCTTAGCTCTGGGTGACTGTGAAAGTGACGGCGAATTTCCACTAGTCGCGGCCCAAGGCTAGCCGCAATGTCTTTAATTTGGTTCAGCATGATTGAAGGTTGGGGCCGGGATTAGAACGTTAGAGCAAAGGCACAGACCCAAGAGCCTTAGCCCAAATCCAGTTACGCTGGCCTGACACTAAGTTCTCCCACTAAGGCTGGCGGAACAAGTCCCTAAGCCTCTAGTCCCTAGGGTAGCGCTGACTTAAGTTGCTAGCTGCTGCGATCGCAACCTAAGCCCCAATTCCCAGCTTGCCCGCCAAACTGGGAGTTAACGGCACCAAGGTTGCCAACATCAAGAACAGGGCCAATAGCCCCAAGGCGGCCCGAGCATCATCAGGCTCCGTCAGTTCATTCAAACTCGGTCGTTCCTGCCCCCGCTGCAGCACTAAAATCAGCACCGCCCAATACAGCGCCAGCGGATTGGCTAACGACACTACCGCCAAGACAATTAGTGTAATTACCGTGGCCCGTCGCGCCACCTTGCGACCATAAATCGCCTGCACCACCCGACCGCCATCTAGCTGTCCTGCGGGCATTAAATTGAGAGCCGTGATCACCAATCCCAACCAGCCAATCAGGGTCAGGGGATGGACATCTACCAGCGCCTGCTGCAAACCATCCCCTAGCACCACTCGGGCCAAAGCCCCCACTAGCAGCGAACCCTGGAAAAATTCTGTCGGCACCTGGAAGGCGCTGCCCGGATGGGATAAGACCAGCCCCACCAGCAACAGTCCTAGGGACAGCAACCCCCCAGCCGCCGGGCCAGCATAGGCGACATCAAACAGGACGCTGCGATTCGGGACAAGGGAGGCAAATCGAGTGAGCGCACCGAAAGAGCCAATCTGCCAAGCTGGAATGAAAAAAGGCAGACTGAGCTTGACCTGGTGACGACGAGCCAACACCCAGTGGCCAATCTCATGGGCGGCTAAAGTCGCCACAACTCCCAGGGCAATGGGCAGCACCTCTGGCCAACGCTCTGGGGACTCAAAGAAGTCAAACCCCAGCAAAATCCCCCCAGTTTCCAGACTGGTGGCTAAGGTGGCTAGGGCCAGCACCCCAGCAATCCCTTTCTGTACCGGGGTCAACGGTTGGGGATCGCTGGCGCTCGGCAGCACAATCGCGACCGGCTTCCCGTCAGGATTCTCAACTAAAAAGAGGCGGTAGCGATCTCCTAGCCGTGCTTCCAATGCTTCTGTCAGTTTGGCTTGGGCCTCATCCGGCGTACTGCGAAGATTGCCCTTAAAAATCGCACCATCCTGGTAAGGAATGGTTTCCACCCGAAAGAAGGTATCCACGCCAAAGACGCCTTCCACTGCCTGTAAATCCTCGGCAGGCATGGGCGTAAACAGAGGCTCTAAGCTCTCGACAGCGGGCTTTTGGTCAGCGTCATCGGTTGTGCCGTCTGTTTTGGTTGGATCAGCGGCTGTAGTTTCACTACCAGTTTCGGTTGTTTTTTGCTCGGCTGTCGGTTGATCTGTCGTCGGTTGATCTGTCGCTGACTCCTCAGCAGAACTGGCAAAGGCGCTGGCGCGCTGGGCCATCAGTTCATCTTTGCCCAAGCGGCGCAACTGCCGTCCTATGTACACATAGGCCCCGGTCGAAACCAGCAGCAGCAGCAAAACCACCACCACGTTAATATAAATTCCCGCCGCAAACAGGCCAAAAAATATCAGCCAAGGAGCCATCAGAGCCACAGACTGTAGCCAAGCTAAAATGCCCAAGTTGCCATAGGGTCGGGCGCGGATGAATCCCCATCCCAGAACTGCGATCGCAACCAGCAAAATTAGCAAAGTGACCATACTATCTAGACTCATGCGCCTGTAGAGCGCGCCCACTGGGTTAAACAATTTTTACAGCTTGGGTCAATGCCTATGAACTTTCACATAGGTTTAACCAAGACTCATTCCTACTTTACCGGAGTCCCCTAACCCCATGACTCGCCCCCTGTGCGGATATCCGCAAAATCCACGGTTATGCCCCAGATCTGGGCTCTAGATCTGGCCGCCCTAAGCAGGTAAAGCGTGGGTAAAGTCCAGGGAAGATCATGGCCGCAATTGAAAAGATTTCATACAGACTGCGGCCTAGCCCAGGCCAGCGAGCGAAGTCCTTTGGAGCCATTGAGTAGAGTGGGGACAGGTGCCTGCTACTGCCTTACCCAGACCCTGACGTCAGATCAAGAACCCTATGGTCAAGTCCGCCTCCCGCAAACAGGCCAAGTCTGCCGCCGCTGAGTCCGATGAAGCGCTGAGCCCCAAAGAGCAGCGCAAGCTGGCCCGGCAAGCCGCCAAAGCTCGGCAAGCGCTGATCAACTTCACCCTGGGTAGCTTCGCTGGCTGCGCCTTTTTGGGGCTGCTGCTGAGCTTAGTGCTAGATCCTAAACTCGGCGTTGCGGCTGCCGTTGGCTTGCTCTGCATCGTGCTGTCCTATAAATATCCCCGCCACGCGATTTACGCCTTTGTGCTGTATATGCCGTTTAGCGGTACAGTCATCTACGCTCTTGGCGGTAGCGGCATTCTGCAACTGGCTAAAGACGCTTTTTATATCCCGGCATTAATTGCTGTATTTCAGTTTTGCCGCAGCCAGCGCCTTCCATTTCTTTTGCCCAAAGGCATTAGCATCCCCCTGTGGATTCTGTTGACAACCAGCACCATGACCATGCTGCTGGTTAATGTGCCCCAGCATATGAGCGGAGATGGTAGCGAGAAACCTATTCTGATGGGAATCTTGGGGCTGAAGGTACTCATCGGCTACCTGCCCCTAATCACTTGCGTTTATTACCTCATCCGTACCCGAGAAGATATGTATCTGTTTTTGAGAATGCAGGTCGTGGTGGTGTTGGTTTGCTGCGGCCTAGCCTTCATTCAGTACATGATGCTGCGCACCGGTCGCTGTGAAGGCACGGTTGCAGAAGGTGGTGCTCTGTTTCGAGCTTCTTTAGATGCCCGTTGTTTCGTAGGCGGCTCTTTGCTGTACGCCCCAGAACAAGGTCAAATTCGGCTGCCGGGTACCTTTGTGGCTCCCTGGCAGTGGGGCTGGTTTCTAATTTCCGCCACTTTCTTTGCCTTTGGCACGACCTTCAACGATCGCAACCTGCTGTGGCGGGCGGTGGGCATTGTGTCACTGCTGGGCGTGTTGATGATGGCTGTATTGTCAGGTCAGCGCATCGCCTTGGCTTTAGTCCCAGTGAGCTTAGGCGTCTTGCTGGTTTTAACGGGGCAAATTGCCAAATTGAAGCGGCTGATCCCGATTGGTGTGGTGATATTTTTTCTGGCCTCTTTCTTGATTGCCCGAGACCCTGGGGCAGTGCAGGAGAGACTTGATAGTTTTGAAGACCGTTGGAACGCGTCGCCACCGACCGCATTCATCACGCAGCAAATTAACTGGGCAATCAGAGAACAGCGAGGCTTTATGGGCCGGGGCGTGGGTCGTGCTACCAACTCAGCCCGGATGTTTGGCGATACTGAACTGGTTGAAACCTATCACTCTAAAGTGCTGTATGAATTGGGGCCGTTGGGGCTGGCTAGCATCATGCTGCTTTACACCGTGCTAACCCTAATCACCTTTGTGTCCTACCGCAAGATCAAGAACCCGGACTTGCGCGGCTATGGGGCCAGTATGTGGGTCTTTGTGCTGTTTATTAGCTATTTCCCCTACTATTACCCCCTAGATGTTGATCCGGTAGCGGTTTACTACTGGATGGCGGCAGGCATTGTGCTGAAACTGCCGGAGATTGACCAGCAAGAGCGGCTAGAGGCCAAGCTGAAGAGCCAGGGTGAAGACGCGCTTAGCTCACGACAGTTGAAAAAGATGCAGAAGAAATCTGCTGGCTTCTCTTAGGTGCTTGTCAACAGGCAGTCAAACAGCAGCCAAACTGTAGAAGTCTGGGTGGAGAAGTTGAATTGAGGTCAAGCCTCCAGCAGCTCAAGGCAAGGTAAACGGTATGACAGGTGAACAGTTGGACTGGCCCTCAATTTCGCTGATTGTGCCCACCTATGGGCGGGAGCAGGTGCTGCGGGACACGGTGCAGAACGTGGTACAGCAGGACTATCCCCACTACGAAGTGCTGGTGGTGGATCAAACCCAAACCCATGAACCAGAGACCCAAGCCCTCTTAGACGAAATGGCGGCGGCGAACAAGATTCGCTACTATCAATTGCCTTGGGCCAGTCTGCCGGGAGCCCGTAACTATGCGATTGAGCGATCGCAGGGTGACATCCTGGTATTTATTGACGACGACGTTGAACTGCCACCGGGTTATCTCCAGGCCCATGCCCGCAATTACCTAGACCGTCCAGAGGTGGGGGCGGTGGCGGGCCGGGTGTTTGATCGGATGAAGCTGGCAGATGCTGGCGGACTCGAAATTGAGACCCTGCCCCCAGAGGCGATGGATCCAGGAATTGCCTGGTATCACATTGATTTGGTGCACACGACTAAGCCCCAGCAGGTGCTAACGGCTCGGGGCTGTAATATGTCTTTTCGCCGCAGCTTGTTTACGGAGCATGGCCTGCGGTTTGATGAGCGGTTTCGCGGCAGTGCAGTGCGGGAAGAGTCAGATTTTTGCCTGGGGATTCGCCCAACCGGTCTAATCATTTGGTATGACCCTGAGGCCCATCTGGTGCATTTAGGAGAAGAGACGGGGGGCTGTCACGATATCACCACCAAGTCGCTGAAATATCAGGTCACCTTCTACCACAATCACTTTTGGCTGGGGCTGAAGAATCTCACTCTGGGCCAGCGCCTACGGTTCTTTGGTCGTCTGTTTGACTGCCATGTGCTGGGGCGTCCCCCTTGCCACAAGAGCGGTTCTCCGATCAAGATTCTCACCCGGCTGGTGTTTTATAGCTTGGGGTTGGGGCAGGCGTTGGTGACTCAGGTGCGATCGCATTGGGATGACGGCCAAATCTACACCCGGGCTAGCCAAGCCGACTCAATCAACCCTCCCGACCAGACCGATCCGGCTCCAACTGCCCGCGTTCCCAGTTAAGCCCCAGGCCAGTTAAGTCCCAGGATATCTGCCCATGAAAGTGCTTGTGATCAGCCACACCTACATCGTGCCGCTCAACTGCGAGAAGCTGCGGGCCTTGGCTGAGCTAAACGAAGACATTGAGGTCAAAGTGGTTGTCCCCAAGCGCTGGCGACCGGGCGGGGTGCAAAATCGCCTGGTCGAGCCTGACCCGATCCAGGCTGGGCGGTTTCATCGGGTGCCTGTCTCTAACTTCAGCCAAAACAATCAGGGCATGTTGTGCTTTGGCACCGATCTGATTGGTCTGCTGCGCCAGTTTCGCCCCGACATCATCCAGGTTGAGCAAGGAGCCAAAGCTCTGGCCTATACCCAGGCCATTACTCTGAATCGCCTACTGGGACTCAAGGCCAAAAACGTCTTTTTCACCTGGTGGAATCTGCCCTATACCCTCAAGTTTCCGGTGTCTTTGCTGGAAGGCTACAACCTCAAGCACACCGATGGGGTGGTGGTGGGCAACCAAGATGGCTTCGATATTTTGCGTCAGCGGGGCTACGGCGGCCCGATGACGGTGATGCCCCAGTTGGGGGTCGATGAGCAGTTGTTTCGGCCTCAATCCCAGCCAGAATTATCTGCTGAATTAGGGCTGAAGCCAGATGAGTTTGTAGTTGGGTTCGTGGGTCGGTTTGTGCCAGAGAAGGGATTGCTCACCCTGGTTAAGGCTCTGGCGACCCTCAAAGATCGACCCTGGAAGCTGCTGCTGTTAGGGCGAGGGCCGCAAAAAGCTGAGATTGAGGCCGCTGCAAAAAATTTGGGGATTTGCGATCGCATCCTCTGGATCGAAAGCGTCCCTCACGATCAGGTGCCCAACTATATCAACCTGATGAGCGCCCTGGTGCTGCCCTCCGAAACCACCTACCAGTTCAAAACCATGACCGCTGCTGGCTGGAAAGAGCAGTTTGGTCACGTGTTGATCGAAGCGATGGCGGCACGAGTGCCCGTCATCGGCTCTGACTCCGGTGAAATTCCCCACGTCATTGGCGAAGCTGGGCTCGTGTTCCCAGAGGGCAACGCCGAAGCCCTGGGGGAGATCTTAGGTGACTTAATCGACAACCCCGACCGAGGCGAGCACTTTGCCCAAGCTGGCTACCAAAAAGCCCTGAGTCAGTACACCAACCGGGCCTTGGCCAGGCAACTGTTGACTTTCTATCAAAGCCTCTAGGCTCCTGTCTGGTTGTGGTCTGTTGTTCAGCTATTTGACCTAATGACAAGCTGCCGTGTGGATGAGGGTTGATGGGGATAATCAGCCGAAATCACGCCCCAGCCGCAGTTTTGGCTGACGTCATCTTAGACTTCCTCATTTTTATTTGTTTTTCTCCCACATTATTGTTCGGATGAGGGACTTTTCTGCCTAGAATTCGTCATTGGCCAATGACGAATTTAGGACGTCTCTGATCCGGTCGAACTGCCTGAAACTTGGCTACCGGATAACGCCCCTAAGTTCTCGCTTGTGTGGTGACTGAGGAACAAATCTTCCATGACTCAATCCGTCCTGACTTACTTAAAGTCCCCCGGCATTAAGGTGACCTTGGTTGCGATCGCATGTGGCTGGTCAAGCACTGCCCTTGCCGCCCCTAGCTTCGACGCCCTCAATTTTCCCGCTGACGAAGCTGCGTTAGCTGCCGATGCTGACCTCACCCAATCGGCTGCCGACAGCCCTCATCAGCCTAACCTTGCTCTGAGAACGCTTGCCGAATCTGCTGACCTCAGCTTTACTGCTGACGTAGCTCCTGAACTGTCCCCTGACCCTGTGCAGCTCGCCCAGGTCACCTCAGTTTCAGAGCTTTCCGACGTTGCCCCCACCGATTGGGCCTTCACCGCCCTACAGCGGTTGGTCGAAGAATACGGCTGCATTGAGGGTTATCCCGATCGCACCTTCCGGGGCAACCGGGCCATGACCCGCTACGAATTCTCGGCGGGGCTGAACGCCTGTCTCGATGTGCTGCTCAGCGTCATTTCTCCTGACTCCCCAGACTTCGCCACCCTGGCTGCACTCCAGCAAGAGTTTCGGAGTGAACTGAACGACCTTCAACGGGATCTTGACTTCCTAGAAGCCGACGTCGCCGAACTGCAGGCCAACCAGTTTTCCACCACCACCCGCCTATTTGGTCAGGTGATCTTCGGCCTCCAGGGTCGGGGGCCAAACAGCGTAGACTTCTTCCCGGTAGACGGCACCCCAGACTTTGATGATCCGGGCACTGCTGTGAACACGATTACCAGCGCTCAGCTCAGCCTAGTCAGCCAACTGAGCCCCCGAGGACTGCTCCTGACTGGACTCCAAGCTGGTTCTGGCAGCACTGCTCCCCGGTTCAACAACGACGTCCGTCTGGCCTACGAAGGGGGGGATGATTTTAACCTGACCTTGAGTGACTTGACCTATCGTCACCTGGTCGGCGATAGTCTGGCTCTAATTGGTGGTGCCCTAGGCATTAACCCCGTCAGTGTCTTTCGGGGCACGAACCGGGTCGAAAGTGCCGGGTCTGGCCCGTTGTCTGCCTTTGCTCAGCGGAACCCGATTATCAACATTGGCGGCGGGTCTACCGGC
>PXDR01000199.1 GCA_003566335.1 Cyanobacteria bacterium T3Sed10_344R1 | reverse complement strand
ATTGATAGGTGGTGCATTCAGCGGAGCAAGTTCCCTGCTGGGCGCGTAACTCGGTCATCGACAGCTTGGCGAACAGGCCGTTCATGCCGCCAATCGGACAGAGGTAGCGACACCAAAACCGCCGTTCAAAGATGGCTGAAAAGATCATCGCCCCTGCCGTAATCAGCAGCAGCAGACAGGCCGACAGATAGGCGGTGTCCTGTAAATCCCAGAGTTCTTCCCAGAGCAAAATCAGGGCGAACAGGCCAAACAAAAACCAGCCGCCCCAGCGGTCAGCCGCTTGGCGGGGCCAACCCTTGAGCTGCCGGGGCACCAGCCAGAGGGACAGTTTTTGGGTGACCTCGCCGTAGATCATGAACGGGCAGACGGCGCACCACAGCCGCCCGACAAAGGGAAAGGTCAGCAAAATCAGCGGCCACCACCAGGCCCAAAAAAAGTTCAGGGCAAAGTTGTGCTGGCGATCCTGCGGCCCCAGCCAGAGAATAGCCACCACTCCGGCAAAGACCGCCAGGGTGAAGCCATAGTTGATCCGATCCGGCCACCAGGGACTGCGTAGAAAGTGGCGAAACTGGGGATAGGCGTTGAGCAGATTGAAGCGGAACTGCTTCTTTTTACTTTGGGAGGGCCAGATGATTTCTTCGGTAATGGCGTCGGCCCCAGGGGGCATCTGGCTGATGGCGCGGGAGACCAGGGACTCTAGCTCTCGCACATTATTGGGGAAATCGTAGGCTTGCAGCTTGCGCAGGGCTTCGGGGGTGAGGCTGGGCCGAGGAATGCCCCGAGCCCGACAGGTGAGGGTAGCAAAGTATTTCACCATGTCGCCCATGTCGGCTTTGCGCACCCGCAGGGGCGGCACTCGAATCCGGCTGTCTACCCGGTCATCCAGCTGGGGCAGGGGCTGCTCGGTGATTAGCACCAGCCGGGCCGGACTGGTTAGGGGCTGGGCATCGTCGGCTTGGCCCACGGGCCGGTAGGTGTGATGTTCAAGCAGTTGGCCCAGGGCCGGATACAGGCTGTCCGGCAGCTCCTGCACGTTGTTGAAGACCAGGGTGCCGTTGCCCAGGGCTTCAATCAGTCCCGGTTTTCCCCCAGATCGACCGAACAGCTCGGCCCCGCTTTCCTGGATGCGGGCGCAGTCAATTTTGATCATGGGCTCCCGGCGCAGGTCGGAGCCGTAGTGCATCAGGGCGGCCAGGTTGTCTTTTTCTAACCCTGGCTCGCCAAAGATCATCACGGACTGGTACTGCTCAAAGGCGTCGCGCACCTGGTTGCGCAGTCGGGTACCATAGCGGCTGCGGCCAATGATGCCCCGTCGGGCTTTGGTCACCAAGTAGGGTCGCAGCACTTCTTGGCGGACTTGCTCGAAGTCGAGGCGAGAAGACAGTTGGCGCACAGTCTGCACCAGTTCTTGAGAGAAGCTGCGGATCAGGTTGGGGTACTGTTGCAGCAGTTCTCGGAAGGCATCGCGGGGCAAAAACCAGAGCTGACAGTCGCTGAGACATTTCCAGGGCTGCTGGATTGACTGCTCTAGCAGCAGGTCTTCGAGATAGAGGGTGGAGCCAGGCAGCAGGCTGACGGCGCGGGGACCAGGGGTGACGGGCTCAATCTGACCGGATTCCAAAATGTAGAGGCCGGGCGGTGGGCTGTCCGGTTGCCCTAAGACGCTGTCGGCGGCTTGGGCTTGGGGCTGAAGTTGAGGTGCGATCGCATCAATTACCTCATCATCCAAGATACTGAGGGCAGTTCGCTCTTGCAGCCACAGTGTTAGATCGGCGCGTTCCATAGCGATCCTTCCCTCTAATTCAGCAGACCCGTTCAGCAGATTCAGCAGCCCATTCGCCACCGACACCCTGATGCTAGCTCCAATTGTTTCCGCTATTGCCGCGACGGAAGCCTTGAACCCAACGATTGATTTAGTCAGCCTCTGGGTGCCGCTGGCGCTGCTGGGCTTGATTGTCTTGGCTGCAGTGTATTTCAGCCGCCTGTAGGGAGAACCTCAGGCAAGTCATCTTGGTGGAATAGAGCAAATAGACCTTGGGCTTAGGCAACTCGCTTAAAAAATCTATGAAAATAGCCCAGCTTCTGTGCTCTAGGGGGTAGCAAGATTGGGCGGGATTGCCTACAGTGGCCTTGAGCTCAGCGTGGGTTCCCGAAAACCAGTCAAATTTGAGCAAAATCAGGGCAGATCGCCACAAGTTCAATCCTATCCGCCTAAAAAAGCGGAACTTATCTATCCCTGTCTGGCCTAACCCGCGACCTGAGCCTCATCCCACCCTAGAGGAGTGACCGAACCCATGACCTTGACTTATCGTCTGCCAGTTTTACTCGGCACCGCTGCCGCCGTTGCTTGCCTGGGCGCTTTACCCGCTCAAGCAGAACTCACTGTGGTTGACTTCGATCTAGACGCAGCCACCCTGGACTTTGCCGACGAGCCGACCGCAGAAGCGCCAGTAGAGGAAGCCGAATCCCTTGCAACTGAAGCCAACCCGGCTGAAGCAGAGGTTGAGTTGGCTGAAGCTGCGATCGCAACAGATCTCACCGCAGACATCCCAGAGACCGAAGTGCCTACCCTGGCTGAAACCGTAGAGGCAGAAAGTCTCGGAGAAGCGACCGACCTAGCCCTACCCACCGCCCCAATTACGACGACCGCTCCCCTAGCTTTTGCTGAAGACGGGTACGAAGTCGCCCAAATCCAAACGGAAGAAGTAGAGCAGTTGGCACAGGTGACGGCTCCCCTATTTCGGGGCATTTCTCCAGCCTACTTGGGCATCGGCGGCAACATTGGCCTAGATCGCTCGGCAGATAGCGCCGTGGGTGACTTTGGCTTCTCGGTCTTTGGCAAAGTGTCCTTGGGGCCTCGGTTTTCAGTCCGCCCCGCCCTGCTGGTCAGTGAGCAGGATGTCTCGGTGGCCATCCCCGTCACCTTTAACTTCAACCCTGTCCAGTTCAACCAGTTTACGGTGGCTCCCTTCATAGGCGGCGGCGTAGATGTGGGCGACAGCACCGGACTGTTGATCAATGCCGGGCTAGACATCCCGATTTCTCAGCAGTTCACCCTGACCGCTCAGAGCAACTTCCGAGTCACCAACGGTACAGGCATCGGCCTACTGCTAGGGGTGGGCTACAACGTACCGCTGTTCTTTGAATAGACCCTAATCAGTAGCCACGCCAGGCGGTGAGACGAGCTGGCGGTGGCTACTGATCCACCTTGTGCTGTGCCGCGCTAGTGCCCGGAACGGGACTTACCCTTCCGGCGCGTCCGGCTCCTTCTTGCCCATCAACCAGTAGGTCATCATCTCGCCCCGGCCTTTAATCACCACGGTGCCTCGCTGGTTGAGGAAATATTGATCCCGCAGCCGCTGATAGACCGCGCTGGTGACCTGAATGCTGCCGCCGACCCCTTGGGATTCCATACGGCTAGCAATGTTGACGGCATCGCCCCACAGGTCATAAGAGAACTTTTTGATGCCAATCACCCCAGCGACTACGGGGCCAGTATCAATGCCGATGCGCAGGGCAAAGGCGGTGCCGTCTTCCCGTCTGAAGTTGCTGATCACCTGCTGCATTTCCAGGGCCATATCTGCGATCGCCCTAGTGTGGTTCGGGTTCGGGTCAGGCAAGCCCCCCACCACCATGTAGGCATCGCCAATGGTCTTGATTTTTTCTAGGCCGTAGCGCTCTGCCAGTTGGTCAAACTGAGAGAAGATTTTGTTCAGCAAGTCCACCAACTCCGTCGGCGGCACTCGGGCAGAAATGCCGGTGAAGTCAACAATGTCGGCAAACAGAACAGTGGCTTCTTCAAATCGATATGCGATCGCACCCGGAGACTGCTTTAGCTCCTGGGCAATCGAGTGGGGCAACACGTTCAGCAATAGCTGCTCCGACTTTTCTTGCTCTGCTTGTAGGGCATCCTCCGCCCGTTTGCGCTCAGTAATGTCGGTTACGAATCCTTCCACCGCAATTAGATTGCCATCACGGTCAAACACTCCACTGCCCTTCTCTAGCACCCAGCGCGGCTCCCCGGTTGCCGTGACCAGGCGGTAGGTCAACTGAAACCGCTGGCGCTGGCTGAGGGCTAGCCGAATCTGGGCCTTGACCATGACCCGGTCATCTTCATGGGTGAGGTATTCAAAAGAAATGCCCTGCTGTTGCAGAATTTGGGCCGGGTCATAGCCAGTGAGCTCTAAACAGCCCTCACTGACAAAAGCCAACACCCATTCCCCGCTTTCGCTGCGCACACAGCGGTAGGCCATACCCGCCAGGTTGCCCATCAGGTTAGCCAAGGCCCGCTGGCTTTCCTGCAGGTCATACTCGGCCTGCTTGCGCTGGGTAATGTCGGCAGTGGTGCCCTCGTAGTACAACAGGTTGCCCGCCTCATCCTTCACCGTCCGGGCATTCTCAGACACCCAGATAATCTGGCCATCGGCCCGATACAGCCGGGATTCAAACTTAGACACCGACCCAATGCTGGCCAAAAGCTGCAGCATTTCCTGGCGACGCTCTGGATCGACATACAGCTGATTGACATCCTGCACCCGCGCCATCAAATCCGAGGGGAAATCATAGCCACACATCCGCGCCAGGGCTGGGTTGACGCTGAGATATTGGCCCGTCGGGCTGATTTGAAAGATGCCTTCTGCCGCGTTTTCAAAGATGCTGCGGTACTTTTCTTCAGCTTGCCGCAGCGCCAGGTCTGAGCGGCGGCGCTCAGTAATATCCCGAGCCACCCAAATCACCCGACTATCCGGCATAGGCGAGACAATCGCGGTGTACCAGGCCGTGCGCTCGAAGTCGTCTTCCGCGTTTTCGCCGTCTCCTTGCCATTCACCAATCGGCAGGCAGTACTCTAAGCGCACCGGCTGCTTGCTGTTGAGCGCCTGGTGGATATGGCGCATGAACAAATTGGCCTGGTGCGGCGGCAGCACATCGTAGACCGTGCGGCCAATCCGCTCCGTGGCGGGGCTATAGAGCAGTTCTGAGTTTGTGGCGACAATATCCAGGTAGTGACCTTCGGCGTCAAACACCGTGATCACATCGGTCATCGCAGCAAACAAGGCCCGCAGTTCCGCTTCTGAAGATCTCAGGGCATCTTCAATCCGGTGGCGTTCGCGGATCTCAGACAGCAGACGCTGATTCGATTCCGTCAGGGCAGCCGTCCGGCGTGTGACCCGCTGCTCTAGCTCTTCATTCGCCCGCTGTAGGGCCGCTTCGGCTTCTTTGCGGTCGGTGATGTCTTCGACCGTACCTTCGTAGTACAGCAGCTCACCGGCTTCATCCCGCACCGCTCGGGCATTCTCTGAAATCCAGATAATGCTGCCGTCTTTGCGGTACACCTCAGCCTCAAAGCCGCGAACCGCATCCTCAGCTTGGAGAATCTGGGTAAAGGTATCGCGACAGCTGGAGTCCACATAGAGCTGCTGCTGGATGCTGGTCAAATTGGCCATCATCTCTTCGGCAGATTCGTAGCCGTAGATCCGGGCTAGGGAGGGGTTGGCGCTGAGGTAGCGACCGTCCGGGGTGGTCTGAAAGATACCCTCGACGGTGTTTTCAAAGATGGCGCGGTATTTGGCCTCGGCCTGGCGCAGGGCTGCTTCTGTGCGGTTGCGCTCGGTGATGTCGATGCCGACAGTAAAGGCGGCCCGACCGCCGTTATATTTCTGAGCGACGATTAAAAAGCGGTGGGTGACCCCAGCCACATTGGCGGAGACTTCTCGATAGGCTTCGTCGTCATCGCTGGCAAAAAAGGCTTTGACGAAGTTGTTGAATTCGTCGCTGGTGTGGAGGAAGCCGATGTCTTGGTTGGTAAAGGCGTCGATCGGCATCCGAAAGGTTTCGGCCAGGTGGCGGTTCACCCCCAGGTAGCGGAAGTCGTCGCTAATCCAGGAGACAATGCCAGGCACAGCATCCAGAATCGCCTGGAGCTGATCCTTTGCCCCCCGCAGGGCCAGCTCGGCCTGGCGATGCTCAACGATTTCGGCGATTAGGGTGTCGTTGGATTCTCGCAGCGCTTCGGTCTGGCTGTTAAAGCGCGCCTCTAGCTGTTGCTGGGCTTGGGTGCGATCGCACAGCGTTTGGTCTAAATCTTCAACCTGTTGCTGTAGCGCCGTCAGCTGTTGCAGCAATTCATCCCGAGAAGCCCGATCGACGGCAGTCCGAAAACTGACCCGGTCGCGGGATGGTGGAGAAGTGCCCTCTGGGTTCGACACAGGAGCCTCCGGCGTATAGTCAGGTGGAACAATGTCAGAGAACACGCGCTCTGTCATAGGTGGCGGAACGGTTAAGGAAGGGCGATGCAACGGACAAGGGACGAATGTCGCCAGCAGCTCGTGGCCTTGACTCCCACTGGGTAGCCTTGGCTTAGCTTGGCAGGTTCGTCCGACTGTCCTGGGTCTATCTTCTGCGGTAGATGGAAGTGATCCGGTGAGTTTGACCCAATAGCAGCTATGACCTAATCAAACCCTGACATTATTTCACCCTGATTTGCCTATTGTGACTCAGTTGGGGGCTGACACTTGTTTAAGCTGGACAATTTGGGTCGAGGCCGGAGCCCTTGTGATAATCTTGATATGGCTTTACGGGATGTAGCGCAGCTTGGTAGCGCACTTCGTTCGGGACGAAGGGGTCGCAGGTTCGAATCCTGTCATCCCGATTTGTCGATTAACGTGTCGATTAACGGTTTAGATGTCGTCGCTAACACTTTAGTGTCGGCTTCACTAAAGAGGCGTCTTCGACCAAGGCTGAGCGGTTTCGCTGCTTCAGTTCTCCTTCAGTTTTTCGATAGGCTGCCCAGCCTGAAATATTTGCGCAGCGGTGAGCCTTAAGTTGGGAAAGGTGGGAGATGCGATCGCATCTCATAAATCGCACCTTACGCAGTCTGGCGCGACTGTCGCCAAATCCACCAGGCGGCTAGGCAGACCGTCGTATTCCCCACAACCGTCATCCCAGCTTGCAGCGTCACCAACCAGCCTAAATCGGGAGCATTGTCGAACAAATGCCAGGTGCAGGCACACATGGCGCTAACGAGGGCGGGCAACATGCCAAAGCTGAGCCAGCGCCAGGCCAGTTTGCCGCTGAGTTCGCTGTAGCGCCAAATTAACCAGATGGCGGCAATCCATTCCAGAACGCTGGCGACATGGATAATCCAGGTGGGGATGGAAAGAGCGTGCATAGGGGGTTAGAACTTGCGGTTAAACAGAATAGTGCAGCAGATACCCTCTATCTTAAAGACTGCGCTGCACCTGTCCTTGGCAGAGTCAGGGGAGGTTGGGCAATGGCGATGGGGTCGGGATGACTAGGGGCACAAGTTGGCGATGAAAGCAGTGTTATGCGGCTATTACGGCATGGGCAATGGCGGTGATGAGGCGCTGTTGGCGGCATTGCTGCAACTGTTGCCGCCGGGGGTGACGCCGCTGGTGCTTTCGGGGAATCCGGCCCAAACCCAAGCTCAGTACGGGGTGCAAGCTTATCCCCGCAAGTCAGCGCCAGCAGTGTGGGGGGCGTTGCGCCAGTCTCAAGCGTTTATCTGGGGTGGGGGCAGCCTAATGCAGGACGCCACGAGTGCTCTCAACCCGATGTATTACGGCGGGCTGATGGGGCTGGCCCAGGGGATGGGGTTAAAAACGGTGGCTTGGGGGCAGGGCATTGGCCCCTTGCGACGATCCTGGAGTCGGTGGTTGACCCGGCGATGTTTGCAGCGGGCAACGGGGGTGAGTGTGCGCGATCGCAACTCAGCAGAACTGCTGCAGCGCTGGCAGATTCCCGGCTGGTTGGCCCCAGATCCGGTGTGGGCGTTGGAGTCTGAGCCGGTGCCAGGACTGTGGGATTTGCCTGCGCCTCGGGTGGCGGTGGCGTTGCGATCGCATCCCTGGCTCACCCCAGACCGTTTGACCCTGCTGGGACAAGCTCTGCAAGACTTTCAGCGCACTAGCCAGGCGCATATCGTGCTGGTGCCCTTTCAACCCAGTGCCGACCTGGCTATCGCCCAAACCCTGCATCAACAGTTGCCCGACCACAGCACCATTCTCAGCTTGACCCAGCCCCGCCAGCTGAAAGGGGTCTTTCGCGGCGTAGAAATGGTGATTGCCATGCGGCTGCACGCCCTGATTATGGGCGCAGCCGAGGGCTGTCGCTGCCTGGGCCTGAGCTATGACCCCAAGGTCGAATATCTGCTGGCGTCCTTGAATCAGCCTGGATGGGATCTTAATCCTCGGCCAGCCGGAGCCTTAGCGCCTCTGCCGTCAACCGCCCGCGACCTCAGTCGCGCTTGGCTAGAACACTACGTCAACGGCGATCCGCTCTCAACAGATCGCATCAGCGCCATGGTTGATCGGGCTTATTTACATCAGGAACTGCTGAAAGAAGTTTTAGGCTCCTAGACCAGTTCCGCCCCTAGGGCCGAAGCCAATCTAAAAAACCCTGAGCCTACCGCAAAAAGGCTTTAAGCTAGGTTGAATATCTGGGCACTTTGCTGTCTTGAGGGGGCGTCCTGCGAGCAGGCCAAACCCCAGTTGCTGTTGACATCGTTATTACTTGGGCTATTCCTATGAAGCTGGCAGGCCGCATTGAAGCTGTGAAGCCGTCCTTGACCTTAGCCATTACCGCCAAAGCCAAAGCGCTGCAGGCCGATGGGGTTGATGTCTGTAGCTTTAGCGCCGGAGAGCCTGACTTTAATACCCCGGAACATATTTGTGCCGCCGCTAAGCAAGCCCTAGACGACGGCAAAACCCGCTACGGCCCAGCAGCAGGAGAACCGGCCCTGAGGCGTGCGATCGCAACCAAACTGCAGCAAGACAACCAGCTCCCCTACGAAGCCGAAAACGTTATCGTCACCAACGGCGGCAAACAGTCCCTGTTCAACCTGATGATGGCCTTGATTCAACCGGGGGATGAGGTGATTATTCCCGCCCCCTACTGGGTCAGCTATCCCGAGATGGTGCAGTTGGCCGGGGGCACCTCGGTGATTGTGCCCACCACCCTCGACACCGACTACAAAATCACCCCCGAGCAGTTGCGCCAGGCCATCACCCCCCAAACCCGGCTGTTTGTGCTGAATTCTCCGGCCAACCCCACTGGCATGGTCTACAGTCCCGCCGAAATTGAGGCTCTAGCCACTGTGATTTTGGAGTT